>NZ_JAQMSD010000314.1 GCF_028330525.1 Spirulina sp. CS-785/01 | reverse complement strand
TCGCCCTCACCCCCCAACCCCCTCTCCCAACCTTGGGAGAGGGGGAGAAAATGTCTCTCACAAGTGTCTGAAACAACGGTGTCTCGTTCTACAATTTCTCACCTTGACAGGGCTGGCATTGCCCACCCTACAATGATTAATCCTTTACAAGTTTAAGCCTTGGGTTTAAACCCAAGGCTAAGAGCTAAAACCCGTTAAAAACGGGTTAAAGTATCAAAGATAAAGAATCACCTCCTCCATAATTAATGATAAATTACCTATTAAGGTAAAACACTTTTAAACTGTTCTTCAACTGAGCAAAAAAATACTCTAATCCCTTTCCCTGTTCCCTCCTATTACATACCAATTAAATGCACAACAGCTTATCCATGATCAATTATCCCTGCTTCACCATTTCCTTACCCATAACCTCCTCTTGTCCAATTATCGGATGAACCGGAATTTCGATAATAAAATATGTTCCTTTTCCCTCCTGAGACTCGCACCATAAGCGGCCTTGGTGCTTATCTACCACAATTTCATAACTAATAGACAATCCTAATCCTGTCCCTTTGCCGACCCCCTTTGTCGTGAAAAAGGCATCAAATAGTTGCTCTTGAACCCTAGCAGGAATCCCCTGACCATTATCCCCTATTTCAATACGAATCCAATGGTTTGCAATAGCCTGAGTTCGTAAATAAATTTGATTAGGATTGGCCGCAATCTCTTGATAAGTGCAATTGTGATTGTACTCCTCAAAAGCATCGATCGCGTTACTCAAGATATTCATAAACACCTGATTCATCTGACCCGCATAACATTCAATTTCCGGTAATTTCCCGTAATCTCGAATCACTTGAATCTCAGGCCGATCAGAATTAGCCTTCAAACGGTTACTGAGAATCATTAAGGTACTCTCAATCCCCTCATGAATATCCACTGCTTTTACCTCCGACTCATCCACACGGGAGAACACTCGCAGGGATAACACAATTTGTCGAATACGATCAGTTCCCACTCGCATAGATTGTAGTAACTTAGGCAAATCCTCCTGTACAAAGTCTAATTCAATGTCTTCCATTAACTCATCAATCACTGGATTCTCTTGGGGATATTCCTGCTGATAAGTGTCGATTAATTCCAGTAAATCCTTGACATAATGGCGGGCATGGTCAATATTGCCATGAATAAAGTTCACTGGATTATTAATTTCGTGGGCCACTCCGGCCACCAATTGCCCTAAACTGGACATTTTCTCCGTTTGCACTAATTTTGTCTGGGCTTGTTGTAAAGTGGAGAGGGCATCAGAAAGTTGGGCGGTTCGTTGTTCCACGCGCATTTCCAGTTCATGAGTAAGGCTTTGTAAAGCAGCTTCTGCATTCCTGCGATCGCGGATTTCCGTTTGCAATTGTAAATTCTGTTCGTCTAACTCCTCCTCGGCCAACTCCCGACTTTCTTCACTCAAGACTAACCACCAGGCCCCCATTCCCGTGGGGAGAAGCAGTAAGACATACAGAAATAAAAACATTTCGCCCACTTCTACCGACAGACTCGCCAAGATGGAGGTAGATTCGAGAACCGCAAAATAATACATTAAGCCTAAGATCGCCCCCAGTATCCCGGCAATTAAGCTAAAAAAGCCCACACAACGAATTAAGCGGACCCCATTCTGAGGGGAAACCTTCGCCGGAAAGAGACTCACGGCCAGACGACGCAACCATTGTGGTTGTTGATCCGGGGTTTTACAAGTATCGTGGCAATGGGCATCTAAGCTACAACAGAGAGAACAAATCGGCCCGTCATAAACCGGACAAAACGCCGTGTCTGCGGGTTCATAATCTTGTTCACAAATGCTACAAGTGATCAAACTATCCGGGTGATGGTGATGACGGAGAGTGTTTTCCCTAGCAATGTAATATTTCCCTTGGGTAATCCAAGCAATGATCGGCGAGAGAATAAACGCCATACCCAACGCTAAAAACGGGGCAAAGGCTTTGGGATAATCCCCAAATACCCCCACAAAGGCGAGAATAGAGACAAGAGACGCAATGGCCGTGGCCCCAAACCCAACCGGGTTAATATCGTAGAGATACGCCCGTTTAAACTCAATATAAGAAGGACTCAGCTTCAGGGGTTTATTAATAATCAAATCGGCCACCAAGGCCCCCACCCAAGCAATAGCCACATTGGAATATAAGCCCAACACCGCTTCTAGGGTGTCAAATACCCCCATTTCCATCAACGCGAGGGAAATGGCCACATTGAACACCAACCAAACCACTCGCCCTGGGTGAGAATGGGTTAAGCGAGAAAAGAAATTTGACCAAGCGAGGGACCCTGCATAGGCGTTAGTCACATTAATTTTAACTTGGGACACCACCACAAACAGAACCGTCACTGACAAGACAACCCCAGGACTGGCAAACATCTCCTGAAAGCCCGCTAAATACATCTGTGTGGGTTCTTTGGCGTGAATGAGGGACACCCCATGAGTCACCGCTAAGGTGGCTAAAAACGCCCCTCCTAACTGTTTGGCCACCCCTAAAATAATCCACCCCGGCCCCGCGGCCATGGCCGCCGTCCACCATTGCCATCGGTTGTCTTCCCGTTTCTCCGGCAAAAAGCGTAAATAGTCCACCTGTTCCCCTAACTGGGCAATGAGGGAAAAAGACACTGTGGCCGCAGCCCCAAAGAGTAAGGGATCGAAAAAAGGGCTAGTTCCAGTTTGCGATCGCCCGGCAAAATGCAACCAATTCTCCCACGCTTGGGGTTCTTTCACCAACACAAAAATATAAGGAGAAACCATTAAAAATAACCAAATTGGCTGTGTCCACAATTGCAACTGGTTAATTAATGTCACCCCATAAAACACCAGAGGAATAATAACTACAGAACAAACAATATAACCCAACCATAGCGGCAACTGAAAATATAATTCCAACGCCTGTGCCATAATTGCCGCTTCGAGGGCAAAGAAAATAAACGTAAACGACGCATAAATCAACGAAGTAATCGTTGAACCAATATAGCCAAACCCCGCCCCACGGGTTAATAAGTCCATATCAATGTTATATTTGGCCGCATAATAAGTAATGGGAATCCCCGCCAATAAAATAATTAAACCCACGGCAAGAATCGCCCAAAACGAATTCGCAAACCCATAACTAATCACCAATGAACCACCAATCGCTTCTAGGGCTAAAAAAGAAATCCCGCCTAAGGCTGTATTAGCAACTAAAAACTCAGACCATTTCCGAAAGGATTTCGGCGCATAGCGTAGGGAATAATCCTCTAGCGTTTCATTGGCCACCCAAGTATTATATTTGCGCCGTTCATTAACAACTTTTCTCGCAGTCATAGTACCTATCCCAAAGAATAAAAACCCAAAACCTTCCCTATTTAGGAGGATTGTTTTTTACCCAAACACCCAGAAAACACCTAAGAACAAACACTTAGCTGATCATCTTAGAAATCGCATTCACAGCAATCCTAGGGCTTAGAGAATTGCCTTCTATTAACCTATAGTTATGAAACACATAAGTTCAGTTAAGAAAACAAAAATAAGCAATTCGCTTGTTATTATAGCGTTTTCATTTAGAGCTTTTCAGAATAGCACTATTTTTTATTTTTATTTTATGAAAAATAAAAATATTGGCAAAGATTTGAGAATTTTTTCGTTAATCAGGGCAATTTAGTTCAAAATTCTCTTGATCAGCATAAAGTTATCCAAAAAATGATTAATTTTCTGGGAAATTTCCCCGTTTTACTGTTTCAACAAACCCTAACTATTCCTCCGTTTGGGAGGGACTGTCTGGACTGCGACCGGGTAACTGAGGGGCAATTTGTGGCCAGAACACCACCAGAACTCCCCCAAACACCACCAACAACACCACCCCCACAATCATTTCCCGAATGGGTAACGGACGAGTCGGTTGAGTTTCCTCCCACTCCTCAATCGCTTCTACCTCATACTCATCCTCAACTTCTTGAATATCGTCCCAAGCATCCACCTCCTGTAACTCTGGGGCATCTTCAAACCCCGACTGAAACGACGTTTTTTCCGCCACTGGGGGATAGTCCGGGACTGCTTTGGCCTCCTCCTCCCGTTTCTCTAAAGACCCCTCCTCAATTTCCCCTTCCTCTTCATAACGTTGCGGACTCGACCGTTCATAAATCTCCCGTTCTTCCGTCTCCTCAACCTCTCCCCCATAAATATCCCGTTCATCGAAATCTAAATTAATATCGAGGTCATAAATATTTGCCGCTTCCGACTCCTGTTCCCCCTCAGACGGTTCATAGGTCGTCCGGTCTGGGATATTTCGTTCTAACTCCGGAGACTCATAAGGATTGCGGTTGGAAGTTTCCCGTCCCAACTCCGACCGTTCGGCAATATTCCCCTCCTCAACCTCGTGATCTTCTAACTCTAAATAAAAATCCTCCTGCTGTTGCAGTTCTTCCGGGGGAACAGTCGAGGTTTCCTCATGTTTCCCATTACTATTGCCATTAAACGAGAGAAAATTAGGATCAATCTCTAAATTAATCGTTTCTCCCTCCTGGGATAACTCCGGCAAATTGACCAACAGAGGATATTGGGGCGACACCCCATAAAACGCCGCCACCACCGTACAATTATCATGGCCATTCCGTTGATAGGCCATCTGCATCAATTGCTGAATTGCCCCTTCTAGAGACAATTTCCCCCCCAGAACCTTCGGGGCCCAACTCGGCCAAGACTCCTCCAACAACTGATTATCACTCAACCCATCGGAACAGAGGAGTAAAATCCCATCCTCGTCAATGAGAAAACGGCGAACCGTAGGCCGTAACCGACTGGCCTCACGAGTCCCTAATGCTTGGGTTAATGCCCCTGCATCCGGTCGTTGTACCGCTTTACTCGGATAAGCGCGACCCGCCCGAATTTCCCGGGTTGCCACATCGTCATCCACGGTTAACCGTTGACAATAGTTTTCGGTGATCCAATAGGCGCGACTATCTCCTACACTAGCAATATATAATTCATGACTATTGGCGGTGCTAGATTGAGGGGTTCGGACTTTTTGGGGCAATTGTAAGGCTAGGGTGACGGTGGTGGCCATCCGTTGTCGGGACTCCCGTTGCTGTTCATCATTGCGAGAACAGATTAAATTATTGGCAATGCGCAGTAGGGCAATGAGATGATCCTCCACGCTTCTGGGGGGCATAATATTCACATCTTCGAGAATTTCCCCTAAAAGGGCTTGTACTTGTAATTTCAGGGAACTCACCGCAAAATTACTGGCCACATCTCCCCCTTCATGGCCACCAATCCCATCACAGACAATAAAAAAGTGGGAATTCAGGTCGCCAACGGGTTGCAAGCGACTATCTTGTAAGTCTTGTGTGGTGGGGTAATGACTATCCTCGTTTTTCAGTTCTAAGGGCCCGGTATCTGTCGCGCTGGCAATTTGGAGACGGAGGGATTGTTGGGCGGCCTGTTGGAGGAGGAGTTTATTAAACACCGTTTGTAGGTTACGGAGGGAAACATCCTCTTGCTGCATTTGACCTAGGAATCTTTCCAGTTGGGGGGCAATGGCCGCTTTCGCTTGTCGGGCCAATAAACTCCAACTGGCCCCTAATTGTTGTAGAGTGACGAGGGTGGGTTTTTGCGATCGCTGCCCTTGGTCGGCAGATGTACCGTAAGCATTGGGATTACTCAGCAACTCCCGCAAGCGAATACGCCACCCCTCAACACGAATATTCTCAGGATAGAGGAGAGAGGCAGCCATCCCCTGTTCCGTTAAAGGCGACCATAAACTTAAAATTTGCCACAACCAATATAACTGGCGAGTCGGGGACGCATCCTCCCACCCTTCCTGGAGAGAGGGAGAAAGTTGGCCTTGAGCATCAATAGGGACATTCTGTAACAAGAGGATAGAAGACCCACTCACCTGACACACCCCATACACTTCGGGAATATGGAGACGATAGGGATAAAGGAGTAAATAAGCGCGGAGACGGTCAGGAATGGGGTCTGGGAGATAGGGGTCTTGTTCAGGGTAGATATCTTGCCAGACTTGCGGAGTGATGACTTTATAGCGTCCCTCAATGACATTAGGAGGGGCCAGTTGGGCCGCAATTTTTCCGGCTGCCCAAAGATACTGAGAATGCTGAGATTGCCAACGAGACATAGATTCCATCGCGTCTTGAGAATAGTCAGAACATGATCAAAGGCTTAATCCTTATCAGTGTCTCAAAAAAGCTCGCTAAGATAGGGAAAATTGCAAACTGATTTGTAGAACAGAATAAAGATCGTATGCTAATCATTCATTTCAGCTTGCCGTCCATGTTTGCCTGGGTCTAGTTTTACTTTGTTTTAGGCTAAATCGGTTATGGTTGCTCTGGTTTTTGCAGTATTGCTCCCCCTCTCCTTGTCCCCCACCATGATTTGGTTAATTGCGGCGGCTGTGCTTTGTTTTTCGGAGTTTGCAGTCCCAACTGCCTTTGTGGCCTTCATGATGGGGATTAGTGCCTTATTGGTGGCTTTAGTCTCATTGGTTGTTCCTCAGTTGAGTTTACAGGTCATTCTCTGGCTAGGGTTGTCAGTGTTTTTGGTCATCCTCTCCCGTCGGTTTGTAAATACGTCGTCTCGGTCTTCTCTCCTCAACGAGGAACCAGAAGGGGAAACCTTGACTGAAATTCCCCCAGGGAAAACAGGCAGGGTTCTCTACGAGGGAAACTCTTGGCGGGCCGTCTGTGGGGATGAAACCAGTCAAATTGCACCCCATCAGAAAGTTTATATCATTGGCCGCAAAGGCAACACTTTAATTGTGATGCCAGAATATGTGGTCAAAGGAGATATCCCTCCTCAATTTTAAAAGTCTTTGTCAAAAAATCAGGAGATTAAAAAAATGGGTCAGTGGTTTTTATTAATTTTATTAGCGTTAGGTGGCTCAACCCTCATGGGGTCCGTCAAGGTCATTAACGAGAAAAATGAAGCACTGGTGGAACGCTTAGGCAGTTATAACCGCAAACTAGAAGCGGGACTCCGCTTTGTCATTCCCGTGTTTGATAATGTGGTTTATAAAGATACGATTCGAGAAAAAGTCCTCGATATTCCCCCCCAGTCCTGTATTACCGCCGATAATGTGGCCATTACTGCCGATGCGGTGGTTTATTGGAAAATCATGGACATGGAAAAAGCCTATTATCGCGTTGAAGACCTCAAACGGGCCATGCAAAATTTAGTGTTGACCCAAATTCGCTCGGAAATGGGGAAATTGGAACTCGACCAAACCTTTACCGCCCGCTCAGAAGTAAATGAAATTCTGCTGCGAGAATTAGATATTGCAACGGACCCTTGGGGAGTGAAGGTCACACGGGTGGAATTACGGGATATTACCCCCTCGAAAGCGGTGCAAGACTCCATGGAGTTACAAATGGCCGCCGAACGGCGCAAACGCGCTTCTATCCTCACCTCTGAAGGGGAACGGGACTCTGCCATTAATGAAGCGAAAGGGAAGGCCGAAGCACAGGTGTTAGAGGCCGAGGCAGCGAAAAAGGCTAAAATTTTACAAGCAGAAGCAGGCGCACAACAGGAAGTCCTCAAAGCGCAAGCTACCGCCAAAGCCTTAGATATTCTGGTCGAGAAACTCAAGACTGATCCCAGTGCGAGAGAAGCCTTACAGTATGTTCTCACGCAAAATTACCTTGAAATGGGTAAATCTATCGGTGCGAGTGAGAGCAGCAAGGTAATGTTTATGGATCCCCGTAGCATTGTTTCCACTTTAGAAGGGATGCGGTCTGTCATCGGCAATACTGAAGGAAGTCCCCTCGACCTTGAACCCTTCGACCGTCACAAAGCCGAATAACTGAGCCAAATAACTCAATAGTCTTGGGTTTGCCCAACTTTCTGTAAACCCAAGACCGTTGGGAATTGAGTTCTCCACCCTCCTCTGCCTTCGGACGCTAATTCCGGATATCACCATGGTACAGACCCCTGTTACATCGGACACCGAGACCTTATCCATTGAACTCCCCAAAACCCTTGGACTATACGTCACCCTAGAACAATTTGCGGCGCTGGCTGCAACCAATCGAGACTTGCGACTGGAAAGAACCCCCCAAGGAGAATTAATTGTGAACCCCCCCACAGGTTGGCAAACCGGAAAACGGAATTGGAGTCTTGCCGGAGAATTATACTTATGGTGGCGCAATATGGGAGAACGAGGAGAGGCGTTTGATTCCTCAACAGGTTTCATTTTACCGAATGGTGCGATTCGCTCTCCTGATGGGTCTTGGGTGAGTCCAGAGAGGTGGGCGAGATTGACTCCTGAACAAAAAGGAACATTTGCCCAAATTTGCCCTGATTTTGTCGTAGAATTGCGCTCAGAGTCCGACACCCTCCCATCCCTCCAAGCAAAAATGAGGGAATATCAAGCTAATGGCACGACACTCGGTTGGTTAATTGATCCGCAACAAAAACGAGTGGAAATTTATCGGTTGGGGAAAGCAGTAGAAGCGTTAGAGAATCCCGTTGAAGTATCCGGAGAAGCAGTGTTACCGGGGTTTACCTTAGAATTACGTCGGGTGTGGGGCGAAGAATAACAATTTTTTTAACCCTTGGTGTCCCTGTCTTCGTGTCCTTTGTGTCTTTGTGGTTGATTATCTCCCACTGCTCCCAAGCTAATGGGTGGGGACTTCTGCCAATATTCTGTTAAAATGGCAAAAATAGTCAACTAAAGAGAGAGTCAGCGAGAGAGTTGCGGAGTTGCTCTAATCGGCAACTTTGAGGAAAGTCCGGACTCCCGAAAGACCGAACTTGCTGGATAACGTCCAGTGCGCGTGAGCGTGAGGAAAGTGCCACAGAAAAATACCGCCAGGGGTGCAATGCTCCTTGGTAAGGGTGCAAAGGTGCGGTAAGAGCGCACCAGCAGCATCGAGAGGTGCTGGCTCGGTAAACCCCAAGTGGGAGCAAGGTCGAAGGGAGAAGGGTTGGTCTGTTTACCCCTCCCGTTTTTAAGAACCGCTTGAGGTGTCTGGTAACAGGCATCCCAGATAGATAACTCTCCTCAGAACAGAATCCGGCTTATGTCTGACTCTCTCTTTTTCAATGGGTGATTGGTGAGGGGGAATTGATCCTAGAATGAGGTTAGGGGTCTTGCAAATCTATGACCAGTACAAGTTTTAAGCAACGCTACAGTTTTGTAGAATATGTACAGCTTGATCATGAGACAGCGCAACGTTACGAATTAGTCGATGGGAGACTAGAACGATTGAATCCACCGACGTTTCGCCATTTGCTGATTGCCAAGTTTATTGAGCGTCTTCTCGAAATGGAAATTGACCGTATGGGGGAACATTGGCTCTGCTTTCGGGAAGCAGGAATACGAACTGGGGTACAGAAAGCTCGGTTGACGGATGTTTCTGTGGTGAGAGCAGAGCAAGTCTGGGATTTTTTAGACCAGTCGGCGATTTGTCAAACTCCTCCTTTGTTAGCGGTGGAAGTGGTGAGTCAGGAGTCAATTAATCGAGATTATCGCTATAAGCGTTCGGAGTATGCTGCTTTGGGAGTTGAGGAATATTGGATTATTGACCCGTTGGCGGAAAAAGTCTCTATTCTAGTCTGGGAGGAGGGATTTTATAACTTGCAAGAGTTTACGGGAGAACAAGGGATTATTTCGCCTCTTTTTCCGCAGTTAGGGGTGACAGTAGCAGACATTTTAGCGTCTGGGAGGATTGGTTAGCGAGAATGCGTACAATGGAGAGATATTGAGTTTTTTGGGATTACATTAGGATTAAGTTATGAGTATTGACGCAGCAGAGTATCGCCAACGTCGGGAAGCGTTTATGGCGAAAATGGGTAATGGGACGGCGATTTTCCGCAGTGCGCCTATGGCGGTGATGCACAATGATGTGGAGTATGGGTTTCGCCAAGATAGTGATTTTTATTATTTGACGGGGTTTAATGAACCGGAGGCGGTGGCGGTTTTGGCCCCTCATCATGAGGAACACCGTTATGTGTTGTTTGTGCAACCCAAGGAACTGGATAAGGAGACTTGGACGGGGTATCGTGTGGGGGTTGAACAAGCGAAAGCGGAGTTTGGGGCGGATGAGGTTTATCCGATTAATGAGTTAGATGAGCATTTGCCGAAGTATCTCAAAAATAGCGATCGCATCCTCTATCATCTCGGACAAGAAGACAGTTTTAACCAACGTATCCTGCGCCACTGGCAACGGCAGATGCGATTATACCAGAAACGCGGCATGGGTCCCATTGCCATTGAAGACCCCAGTCCCACACTCCACCCCATGCGTCAGGTGAAAAGTGCCAAGGAAATTGAATTAATGCGGAAAGCCGCCAATATTGCCGCCATTGCTCATAACCGGGCGATGGCCTACGCCAAACCGGGGGTTTATGAGTACCAAGTCCAAGCGGAAATCGAGCATACGTTTCGCATCGAAGGGGGGTTAGGGTTTGCCTATCCCTCTATTGTGGCATCGGGGGACAATGCCTGTATTCTCCACTATATTGAGAACACCAGACAGTTACAGGAGGGGGATTTACTGTTGATTGATGCGGGGTGTTCCTATCAGTATTACAACAGTGATATTACTCGGACGTTTCCGGTAAGTGGCCAGTTTACTAAGCAGCAACAGGCGATTTATGAGATTGTGTTAGAGGCACAGTTAAAGGCCATTGAGGAAGTGAAACCGGACAACCCCTATAATGAGTTTCACGATATTGCAGTTTGTGTATTAGTGCAAGGATTATTGGATTTAGGCTTATTACAGGGGGATTTAGAGGAGATTATTAAGGAAGAAAAGTATAAGCCGTTTTATATGCACCGCACTGGCCATTGGTTAGGGTTAGATGTCCATGATGCGGGGGCTTATCAACATGGGGAGGATAATTGGCGTAATTTCCAACCCGGTCATGTGGTGACAGTTGAACCAGGCATTTATATTAATCCTAATATTCAACCCGCAGAGGGACAACCGGAGGTCCCGGAAGAATGGCGCGGTATTGGGGTGCGTATTGAGGATGATGTGTTGGTGACGACGACAGGCCATGAGGTGTTAACTCAGGATGTGCCTAAGTGATCGGTTATTGACCCAAAATTCAATAGGATAAAGAATTTGATCAATTGCGGGCAAGATGCCCGCACTTTTTCTTTCTATCCTGCACAATTGAGAATTGTTGGAGGATGTATTCTTGGTTTCCCTGTTAACCTCGGTAAGCTCTTTAGATCTTACTACGAAATTTTCATCACAAACCCCTAAGCGTTGATTACCTCTAAGGGGTCATGAGAATTTTTCGTTAAACTGGGGTTCGTTAAACTGGGGTTCGTTAAACTGGGGTTCGTTAAACTGGGGTTCGTTAAACTGGGGTTCGTTAAACTGGGGTGCTAGGATTCGAACCTAGGAATGGCGAGACCAAAACCCGCTGCCTTACCGCTTGGCTACACCCCATCGCTTCTGCATTAACGATTATAACAACAGGTGTCCTGGCTGTGTCAAGTATTTTTTGAAATTAATTTAGGGGTCATGGTGGGTTGGGGGGACTAACTTGTCTAGATTTCTGAAAATGCTTGATTCCACCCAACCCACCCTAGCACTAATGAACCTCTAACTGAATTTCCCGCTTATTAAAGGGTAAATCTTGATTAATGGCGTTAATTTCCTCTTGTTCCATCTCGTTAATCTCTCCAATATAGGAACAGAGAATCTTTTTCATACGCTCATTGTAGAAGCGGTGGAGACTGTAGTTGGGGGTTGCGGGAAACCCTCGGCGTTTTTTGTGGCGGCCTCCTGCACCGGGATCAAAGGTTTGGATGCCTTGGGAGATGCCCCATTCAATGGGTTTATAATAACACGCCTCAAAATGCAGACAGTCGAATTCCTCTAAACATCCCCAATAGCGGCCATACAGTTTATCTCCCTTGCGGAGACAGAAGGAGAGGCCGACGGGTTTTTCGCTGCTACGTTCGTCTTGGTAAGCGGCAAAGAGGACAAGGCGATCGCTAAAATTAGGATACAGTTGCTCAAAAAACTTCCGCGTCAGGTACTTACTCCCCCAGAAAAACTTGTCACAGGTACTACTGTAAAAGTTATAAATCATCGGATATAGAAAATGGGGAATCTCCTCCCCCACATGAACATCCATCCGTAAATTTGCTTTCGTGACTGCTTTGCGTTCCCGTTTAATGTTGCGTCGTTGGTTCGCGTTAAAGACTTTCAGATAGTCGTCAAAGGTTTGAAACTCGCGGTTTGACCAAATATAACTGTGATGCAACCACCCACTAAACCCATGACGTTCCATAACGGGTTGCCAGTCGGGGTCCACAAAGAGAAAATTACAACCAGAGATTTTATTGCGATCGCAGAAATGATCAATCTCCGCTACCATCCTCTCTGTCATCTCATCCTCATCTTCCCCTGGTGCCATGAGAAACCGATAACCAATAGCCGGAGTAAAAGGAGTCATCCCCAATAACTTAGGATAATACTCCACCCCCAACCGATAGGCCAAATCCGCCCACTGATGATCAAAAACAAACTCCCCATAACTGTGGCCTTTCAGGTAAAAAGGGGCCCCAGCAATGAGAGTTCTGTCACGCCATATGGTTAAATGACAGGGTTGCCACCCCGTCCGTCTCGTCGCACTTCCAGAGGTTTCTAAATTATTTAACCAATCCCACTCTAAAAACGGCGTAGCAAGAGGTTTCGCCATCGCATCCCACGCGTCTTGGGGGATATCCGCCATCCGTTGAACCCATTGAACTGAATAATGAGGAGCAAGTTGTGTCACCATTGCCTTTCTGTTTCGATCCTTTTACTTAGGGTAGCTCAACAAAGCAGGTTCGCGGGTCAAAATATACCTGTTGTCGCAAATCTTCTGTCCTATGACGACTCCTTGGAAAACCCTCAGCCGTTTTGTCAATATCCAATCTCCTTGGTTAACTGTCATTGGAGAACATCTCCAAGATGATCAAGGTAAACCCCTCGACTATTGGCGCGTTGAAAAAGATGATTCAGTCATTGTCCTCCCCCTCCACAACCAGCAACTTCTCCTCCCCCAACCCATGTATCGGCCTGGAGTCCAGTCTATTACCTTAGATTTTCCTGGGGGACGACGACCCGCTTCGGCTTCCCCAGAGGAAGCCGCCTATGGTATCCTCAACCGAGAATTAGGCATTCTTCCCCCCCAGATTGCCACCCTAACCCCTCTCAATGCTCAAGGATGGGAGATTAATAGTTCTTTTTCTAATCAACGTCTCTATGGGTTTGTGGCCACCCTCCACCCGCAAACCGTCCTTGATACAGAGAAACTCGGTGAAACCTATCCCCACACTTCCGACGGGATAGACACCCTCCTCTCTCGCTTAACTTGTCTGCAATGTCGGATGGTTTTGTTGGAGTGGTTGAGACAAGGGTGATTTTTTTGGGTTTGTTGTTTGTGTGAACAAGGGAACAGTAAACAGTAACCAGTAAACAGTAAATAGTAAATAGTAACCAGTTGTTACTCCCCATCTTCCCCATCTCCCCCATCTCCCCCATCTTCCGATAGTCTCAAATTTTCTAGATCATGGAACATTGAGAGGGGAAAATGTGACTGTAATGAATAAACCTAGGCCATAGAGTCTCGGTTTTATTCAGAATGCTTACACTTTCTCCCCAATTGTACTAACTCCCACATCACCCACATTCTCCCAACTAGACCCATGCTCAAACCATCTAAACCCCTAACCACTGTTATTCTCTCTAGTTTAATCCTGTTAACCCCTTCTCTCAGTCTGCGGACAGTGGCCCAAGAGAGGGAGGGGGAACTCCTCGCTCAGGCTTCGGTGTGTCAGAATTATAGTGCAGATGCGGCACGACAAGAAGCTCTGTTAGTTGCCTTGATTGAAGAAGCCGAGCGATCGCAAGGGACAGGCAGAGGTGTTAATATTCGAGAAGTCCTTTCTGTTCTCAATCGCTTCATTCCGGGGGCCAATAACGAAATTGGCGATTTGATCGGTCTCCTAGAAACCGCTATGGGAGTGTTAGGGAAAGAAGAATTATTAGAAGCAGGGAGTGGAAATTCTCAAGTTACCGAGGTAATGGAGTCGGTGGCCTCTCGCATTACTCCCTTAGTGGAACGTGCATCACGGGGGGAAAATATTGAACCCATGGAGGCCATGTCGTTGTTAATGGAAACCGCAACACAAATTAGCAATGATATGAAAGCGCGAGAAACCCCTTATAATCCGCAATTAGAGCAACTGTATCGAGAATTGCGATCGCTGCGTGAACAATGCAGACAAGGGAGAGAAGAACGGTCTATTTTTAATCAAAGACAACCGGAAACCTTACCTCCCCAACGAGACAATACAGACTCGGCCTCAGTCCCCGATATCCCCCCTGCACCGTCTTCTCGTGTTAGTGAGAAGTATATCAATGCCTGTGAACAAGAAGGTGGTGCAATTTCAAGTTATTACGAAGGAACACCCGTTTCTGAGGAAGATTCGCGCATTCAATACCGTCAGATGGTCGAATGTATCCCAGGGGATGAACCGATGAATCTAGAAGCGTTAGAAGACGCTTGTGAAACCTCTGGAGGAGAATGGCGCGAGTCTAATTCTATCCCCTTATGTGAATTTTAATGGAGGAGATGGGGGAGATGGAGGAGATGGGGGAGATAAGGGAGATGGGAGAGAACTAATAATCAATTAATTATCCATTACCCATTACTGATTTTCTAGATGATGTAAAAATTCTAACAATTCACCATCTGAGAGGAGTTGCCGCGATCGCTTGCCATAGGTTTGCAACAAATAGTCTCTCCCCTGCTCATTTGTCCATCCTAGCCGTTTCATCTCTAAATTGGTCTTAGCAATGATTTCCGAAAAATCAATGGGTTCAGAGGGATCAGGAGGGGGAGTGGTAGATTTAGAGACAGGTTCAGGTTCAGGTTCAGGAATAGGTTCGGGTTCAGGTTCGGGTTCAGGTTCGGGTTCAGGTTCGGGTTCAGGTTGAGAGTCCACCACCGGGGGTTCTGGGGTTGGAGAGGGTTCAGTTGCTTCTGTCGGTGGGGGGTCAACAGGTTTTTGTTCAACAGGTGTTTGTTCAACCTTAGACGGTTCAACAGGTTTTTGTTCAACAGGTGTTTGTTCAACCTTAGACGGTTCAACAGGTTTTTGTTCAACAGGTGTTTGTTCAACCTTGGGGGGGTCAACAGGTTTTTGTTCAACAGGTTTTTGTCCAACCCCAGGTTGCGTCACTGGGGTTTGTTGAACTGGAGTTTTGGGGATGGGAGAGGAAGTTGCGGGAGGAGTCGGTTGAGGAGGAATAGGAGGAGAGGCAGGAGAAGTGATGGACTTAGCAGGTGTACCATTAGGAGAGGGGGGATGAGTCTCCGTTAAATTGAGGAGACATAACGCACGCTCTCGGGCCCGGTCTTCTGCTGCTTCTAGTGTCTCGTCTGCCGCCAGACCATGGGCCAGTGTAACGCCATCAACGGCCACTGTCACACGCACCACATATTTTCCTTGCTCAAATTGCAGCAATTCACTGAGCAAACTTCCGTGAGGGTAATGAGTCCGAAACAAATTCACAAAATTATCCAACATAAGAGCTTCAACCGTCTCAGGCTCATTTTAGCGTACACCATTCCCTTAATTTGACGAAAGCATCATTTTTGAGTCGGGAGTCGGGAGTCGGGAGATAGGGAAGATGCAGGATATAGGGGAGATGGGGAAGATAGGGAGTAACAACTGGTTACTGTTTACTGGTTACTGTTCCCTGTTCCCTGTTCCCTATTCCCAAACAACAAAGACAATTTTGCGAAATGACAGAGAAAACTTAAAATAGTGAGGAGTCAATCTGTGAGGAAAAAATTTCTAGCCATTCATTGCACTGAAATTCAAGACTCAAGACCCTCGTTGACTTGACTCGCTTAATGGACGAGATGGCTCACGGTTAAGGCTTACATCTCTAACCCCCTCAAACTGTACACTCATTTAAGGTAACTTGAGATCGCGCATGACAATGGGTATAGGCAAGATGACAGCAAGACAAAGCGTAGGGAGTTCCTCTTGGCTGCTCGCTTGTCTGTATCAGTCGCTTTTCCTCCGTGCCAATAGTTTCAAGGTTGCATTGCGGGTAAAGTCAGCAGGTGTGGACTCCGCGCTGGTCGCTGCAATGCGTCTGGCCTCCCTTGCTCTATGGTTTCTCAAGTTGGTGTCTCTCAGGTTTACCGCTTGTGTACGACTCATAACGACTTAGACCGATACTGAACTTAGATAAAAGGATCGTAATCAAAATGGACTTTTCAATCGCTACATTACTATCCCAATTCAGCGATGATAAATTAGTAGCTGGTAAGGTGTTAGAAAAAAAACTCGGCTGCGAGGATGAGGACTGTAGTGAAAAACTACAGGTGGCCCTAGATATCCTCGAACGCATTAATGTTCTTACCAAGGAATTAGGGAAATATCGTCGCGTTCCCCATAAGGATGTGGTTGAGGCCAAGTTGCGCTGTTCCTCGAAAGGCTTCTGTTTCGCTATTCAAGACGATGAAGGGGCCGATGATATTTATATTCGAGAGAGTCATTTAAGTACCGCTTGGAATGGCGATCGCGTTTTAGTTAAAGTCATTAAAGAAGGCACTCGTCGCCGTTCCCCTGAAGGGGAGGTGAAGGTCATTTTAGACCGGGCTAACCCCTCTCTCTTAGCCCGCGTGAAACAACTGAATAATGGCAAATATCGCGCAGTCCCCCTCGATGACCGTTTATTATTTGAAATTGACCTCACCGAAGAAGGGGAACGATGTGCCGATGCAGTGGATCATTTAGTTCATGTGGAGGTGTTACGCTATCCTCTGGGCGCGTCATTACCCGTTGGTCGCGTCACCAAAATTTTAGGCAGTGATGCAGAAGCAGCCGCCGATACAGATATTGTCTCCTGTAAACACGACCTCCCCCAAGGGTTTAGCGAAAAAGTATTAGAAGCGGCCAAAGCTGCCCCCAAACCTGCCTCCTCCGGGAAAATTGCCAAATCCGAAATTAAAAAACGCCTCGACTTGCGTTCCTTATTAACCGTCAGTGTAGAAGATGCCAGCGTTGCCGAAGAAAAGCACCCAGACTTAATCGAAAACGCCTTTAGTCTCGAAGAAAACGAAGACGGGAGTTGGTGTCTGAGTATCCATGTGGCGGACCTTTCCCACTATATCGAAACTGACTCGGTGTTAGATATGGAAGCCAAACGACGGGGGACGGCCATTTATTTGGGAGACTTAAATATTCCCCTCTTTCCCGACCTCCTCACCCGTCGCTGTTCCCTGTTAGAAGACCATGAACGGCTTACCATCACCGTCCAGCTTACCCTGAATAAAACCGGACAAGTCACCGAATTTAATATCCAACCCAGTGTCATCCAAGTCGATCATCAACTGAGTTATCAACAAGTGCAAGGCTATCTGGGAGGACAGGAAAAAACGCCCAAAGAGCTTAGTGATGCCATTGATATGCTAGACCGCCTCTTTTTCACTTTGGCCCCTCTGGTGAAGGCACAACGGCTACAGCGTGGCGGTTTTGACTTGACCTTGAGCCAAGTTCAATCCCCGTTTAAGGATGAAGGCCGTTTAGGGGCCATTGCTGTCTCGGAAAGTCTGCCGATTCGGTCCATGCTCACCGAAGTCTCTATTTTAGCCGGAAAAGCTCTCGCGGATCATCTCCAAGCCTTAGATATTCCGGGGTTATACTGTATCCAATCTGAACCGGATTTAATGGAATTAGAGGACTTTATTAAGTTGGCCACCAACCTTAACTTAGACATGGATATTGAGTCCGACGAGGAGATTCAATCCCGCGACTATCAGGGATTTACCCAAGAAATTGCTAACTCTCCGGCCCCCAAAATCCTCACTGAGTTCTTAAAAACTACCCTGCGTTCTGCCAGTTATAGCACCAAACCCGGCAGTCATTTCGGATTAGCCTACAATAACGGCTATTGCCACATCCTCTGTCCGGGGCGACGTTATGGGGATTTAATTATGCAGCGCGTGATTCATGTACTGTTCCAAGAAGGGCGCGATCGCCGGTCCACCCGCTCCAAAAAATCTGTCAACCTCGGCAGCAACACCAGTCACGAGGAAGTCTCCTGGAACGTTCTCCCCGCCAACACCCAAACCCAACTAGAAAGCGACCTCCACCTCGTCGTCCACCATCTCAACGAACGGGATAAAGTCGCCGACGATGCCGAACGGGACTTAGAAGGGTTGAAAAAAGCCGAACAGATGAAAGAACGTACCGGAGAAATCTTCAAAGGATTAATCACCGGAGTTCAATCCTACGGTTTCTTCGTAGAAATTGAAGAACTGATGGTCGAAGGATTAGTTCACGTCAGTTCCTTAAAAGACGACTGGTACGAATACCGATCCCGTCACAGTTGCCTGGTGGGACGGAAATCTCGCACTGCTTATCGACTCGGCGATCGGGTCGAAGTCCAAGTCAAAAGCGTTGATTACTACCGTCAACAGATCGATTTAGTCACCGTAGGCGGCGGCAGTCAAGCCTTAGACGAATACGATGATGAATAATAGATGATGAGTGATGGGTCATTAAAGAAACCGGGTTTCTATCCAAACGTGAGTCCTAACCAGCCCATAAACATCAGAAACCCGGTTTCTCCCCCATAAAGTAACCACAAGAAACCGAATTTCTATCCAAACGTAGAGTCCTAACCAACCCATAAAAACCAGAAACCCGGTTTCTCCCCCATAAGCCCAGTAACCGCAAAGAAACCGGGTTTCTATCCAAAAGTTAGTCATAACCAGCCAGCCCTGTCAAGGTGAGAAATTGTAGAACGAGACACCGTTGTTTCAGACACTTGTGAGAGACATTTTCTCCCCCTCTCCCAAGGTTGGGAGAGGGGGTTGGGGGGTGAGGGCGACTCCAAACCGCCATATCTCGTTA
>NZ_JAQMSD010000313.1 GCF_028330525.1 Spirulina sp. CS-785/01 | reverse complement strand
GGGGAGATGGGGGAGATGGGGGAGAATAAAGAACCAAGAATAAAGAACAAAAACAAACCAACATGAGAAAATTAAGAGACTGGATCGTTGGTTTTAATTATGGCCTCTTCTCCCCAACCCTATAAAAGTCGCTTGTTTAACCATTTGAATCGTCGGCGTATTTTGTGGGGCGATCGCGCCAGTCAAATGGTACGATCGCTGAAAGTCGGGGTGATCTGGAGTATCCAAATTTTACTCTATCCCTTTTATGTGTTGGCGCAAACGGGACGTGCGATCGCAGGAAAACTTGAACAAGTCTTTTCTCCTCCTGCACTCCCCCATGCAACAAGTACCTCCGACAACCCCCACCCCTCCACTGATCTCCCCATTCAACATACCCTCAAAGCATTGTCTCCTTGGGTGGAACAAGAATCAGGGTTAATGGTGCAACAACCCCACTTTTCTCCCCTCTGGACCGCTTCAGACAACGAAACCAAAATAACTGTCATTCAAGGAGTGGCCAGTTGTCTCGACTCCCGTAAACTGGTGTTAATTACAGGAGAAAATCAACCCTGTGATCTCCTAACCCCAGAACAACAACACCAACTCCAACAACGCATTCTCTGGGAAATTAGTGATTATGCGTATCAGCAACATCAGTTACGAATCCGAGAACAACGCTTTTTAATTCCCGATAATTTAGCCCAGAATAAGAAAATATTACCGCCCCTACGTTGGTTTTGGCACACCATGCGCTGGTTGCAACAGAGTCCAGTGGCCGTTACGACCAATTTATTTGGAGAAGCAGATTTAATTCCTGTGGTGTCTCCGACTCTCCCCTATCTCCCCGAACGCAGCAACATTGACTTCTCCACACTGCCTCCCACGGGGGCATTATACCAATTAGATGCCGCCCTTGCTCAATTAGAGCAACGACAACAAACCCTCAGTGAAACGGTCCAAGACTGGTTAACCCCCACCCCGGAAGAAGTCCCCCAAACCCTCAATTTTCGCTTAAAATCAATGGTGCGTTCCTCGTTCAACGCATTCTTGGGAGTCTCTGACATGACTATGGTTTCCTCTCCTCCCGATACCGTTTCCTCGGAGAATAATCATGATCCGTGGTTAGTCTGGGAAGACCTTTATGATAATACTGAAGCGGTTAATGCGTCCCTTCCTCACTCTCCTTCGGAGGTGGATGAGGAACTTTATATTGAATTACAGCATCTTTCCTCATCTCCTGGAGACTCCACCTTAGAAATGCGAAACCCTGCAACTATGGCCACGTCTTCCCAAGGGGGTGATCCCCATTATACTCCCGACTGGATCGAAACCGAGTCACAACCCCTCGGATATGTCCAACATCCCCTCGAAAAAGTCCTGAATTTTTTTGATGAGGTGGTATCTAAAATTGAAATGGCGATCGCACAACTTTGGGATATTTTAATTAAAAGGATGATTGGGAAGTGATTTTTGGTTTTGCTTGGTGCTTGGTTGTTTGTGAACAAGGGAATAAGGAACGGAGAACAGGGAATAGCAACTAACTATAGCAACTAACTAAGGTAAAACACTTTTAAATTTTAAACTGGATTTCTTCATGTGAGCAAAAAATATTCTAATCCCTTTCCCTGTTCCCTGTCCCCTGTTTCAGTGTCCCCTGTTCCAGTGTCCCCTGTTCCAGTGTCCCCTGTTCCCTGTTCCCTCCTATCACATACCAATTTAAATGCACAACAGCTTATTAATTATCCATTATTAATTATCCATTATTAATTATCCATTATTAATTATCCATTAAAAACTGTGTCTGCTATTCACTGTATTAATCCTAACTGCTCTTTACCTTATCCGCAACCGAGACATAATAAATTTTGTCAACGGTGTGGGACACAACTGCATTTAAACCAACGGTATATCGCGCTTAATCGCTTGGGATCAGGGGGATTTGCTACAATTTATGTAGTGTGGGATGAACAGAAAAAGAAAGAAAAAGTCCTCAAAGTTTTAACCATTACCAAAGATAAAGCCATTCAACTCTTTGATCAAGAAGCAAAAGTCCTACAAAGTCTCGATCACCCCGGAGTCCCCAAAGTCGGAAAACAGAGTCTTTTTACCACCAAAACCCCAAAAGGAAAACTCCATTGTTTAGTAATGGAGTATATAAAAGGCCATACCCTCGAAGAACTATTAGAAAACCAATATCCCCAAGGATGTCCGGAAGTTTTAGTCTATGATTGGTTAAAGCAAATTACTAATATTTTGGCCGTTCTCCATAAACAGCACATTATCCATCGAGATATTAAACCCTCTAACATCATGTTTCGGTCTTCAACAGGACGATGGGGAGGGGGTAAAGTGGTGTTAATTGACTTTGGAGGGGCCAAACAAATTAAAACCCAAAGCAGTATTACTCGGTTATTTTCTTCTGGATATAGTCCCCCAGAACAAATGAGTGGGGAGGGAGTGGCCCCCAATGCGGATATCTTTGCGTTAGGACGAACGATGATTCACCTATTAACTGCACAGCATCCCATGGAATTAGAAGATTTGCACAGTGGTCAGTTATTTTGGCGACAATATGTTCAGATTACTCCTGCATTTGCGGATTTACTGGATATGATGACCCATCCCCAACCGGATAACCGTCCTCAGTCGGCCCAAGAGTTAAAACGGTTATTGGGGAAGTTGTCGGGAATTCGTCCCCCCAAACCTTCTCCAACTCCCCAAGGGTTGAAGGTGAGGTGGCAACGGTTTAAGGAACAGGTACAGCAGGGACGCAAAACGGCTTCTGCGGGGCTTGTGCGGCTCAGAAAGGCGGTTTGGTTGGGGATCAGGCAGTTTGGGTGGGCTACCTTGGCAACGGTGCGAGAGACGATTTTTGGCGGGGTTGGGGCAATGATGGGATCGGGGGTGGGGGTGGTGTTGGTGTCTCATTCTCCGTTGGGGGAAGATTTTGCGGGGTTTCTGAATCAGGTGTTATTCGCTAAACCGTTGGGGGGGATGGTGTCTTCGGAGTTGTTGGGGTTAGCGGTGGCCGGGTTGGGGACGGGGTTAGGATTAGCGATGGCCGGGAGTTATGGCCAACGCAACTATCCTTTGTGGCCGGGGGTGGTGGGGTTTTTTAGTTATGCGATCGCGGGATTACTCTGGTTAGGGTTGCCGATTCCTCTGGAGTTTCGATTGGGATTTATGCTGGCGATCGCTATTTTTCTAGTCACTTGGAGTCTAGGGTTTTCTGCCTATCTCTGGTTACACAGTCTCATTGCTATTTTAGGCACAGGATTCACTCTCACCCACCTTTTACACTGGACTGGTATTTCTCCCCCTTTCCTCCAAAACAAGATTCTCTCGTTTACTAATCTCAATCTAACGATGGGGTTTTTTACGGTGACAGGGTTAATGATGGGTTTTTATTTGGGACTCAGTTATTATCTTTTTCAACCCCTATTACGCTGGTTAGAGCGATATCGTTAATTAGTAATTAGTAATTAGTAATTAGTAATCGGTAATCGGTAATCGGTAATCGGTAATCGGTAATCGGTAATTAATTACTATTCCCTATTCCCTATTCCCTGTTCCCTGTTCCCTGTTCCCTTTTTAACAAAGAACAAAGAACAAAGAACAAAAAAACCTTACATTACCATTCCGCCATCCACATTAAAGACTTGTCCCGTAATATAGGCGGCGGCGGGATCGGCGGCTAAAAAGCGTACCATTCCGGCAATTTCTTCCGGTTTTCCGTAACGGCCCAAGGGAATATAATTTAAAATTTCCTCGGCTTTTACCTCTTTGGTCATATCGGTTTCAATAAAACCAGGTGCAACCGCATTCACTGTTACTCCTCGACTGGCCATTTCTTTCGCAATCGTCTTGGTAAAGCCAATAACTCCGGCTTTTGCTGCACTATAATTGGCTTGGCCTGGATTGCCCATGAGTCCTGCAACGGAGGCAATGTTAATGATTCGCCCACTTTTCTGTTTGAGCATTAATTTACTCACTGCTTTGGTACAGAGAAATACTCCGGTGAGGTTGAGGTTAATTACTGCTTGCCAGTCTTCTAACTTCATCCGTAATAACAGGGTATCACGGGTGATTCCGGCATTATTTACTAATATGTCAATACGGCCTAATTGCTCTTTGGTTTTACTGATAAGGGTGTCCACGTCTTCGCTTTGGGAGACATCTGCTTGTAGCGCGATCGCGCTACCCCCTGCGGCCTCGATTTTACTGACAATCTGATCTGCGGCCTCGCTCGATCGCGCATAATTCACCACCACTTTAGCCCCTTCACTGGCCAGAGATAATGCGATCGCTTTACCAATTCCCCGTGAGGCCCCCGTCACTAAGGCTACCTGATCGCGCAAGTTTTGAACTGATTCGGGTAAACGTTCCATAGATTAAACTTCTCTCAAGATTTGCATCCTCTACAATCTCTGAATTTTGCACTAAGATCAAATTATTCGGAATCAGTTCTCCGCAAACCCTCTCATTTCAACCTGTCTATTCTATGGCCGTCAAAAAACAGTTTTCGAGTTTTCAAGATTTACTCAACACCACCCCGAAACCCGTTTTAGTGGATTTCTACGCGACTTGGTGCGGCCCCTGTAAAATGATGACTCCCATTCTCGAACAGGTGAGTCAGAAAATGGGCGATCGCGTGCAAGTGGTCAAAATCGACACAGACAAGTACCCCAAACTCGCCTCACAATATCAAATTGAGGCTCTCCCTACCCTAGTTTTGTTCAAAAATGGACAAGAAGCAGAGCGCATTGAGGGAGTGGTGCAAACTCCCCAACTCATCGAACGTCTCCAACCTTTACTTTGAAACCGTACCTCCATCCAAAACCGCTAGTCTCTAAGCTGAAACTAGCGGTTTTCTTGTTTTTATGTTCTTTTTCTTCTAAGAAAAGCCAGTCTTACAGGGAAGACCCGACTCCCGCATAAGAACCGTAAAAGAAAATCCCTAGAATGGCCACTGCTCCGAGTCCGGCAATGGTAGCCACTAACCACAGGGGAATACGTCCATCTGCAAACATTGTCTTTTCTCCTCTCCAAATACAGTTACATTCAATTCCACTTAGTTAAAGAAGTAGCTGGAAAACAGCACTCCTAACACAAAAATCAACAATAATCCTAAGAATAAGGATGTCCGGTTTAGTTCTACCGGTTGCTTATTCGGATTCGGTGATCTGTCCATGATGATATCCTCCGCGATATTCTAAATTAACGTTGAATGAACTGCATAGCTGCGATCGCACCGAGGAAAAAGATGGTCGGAATCGCCAAGGTGTGAACCGCTACCCAACGAATGGTAAAAATAGGGTAAGAAACAGGCTCATTAGAAGAAGGATTATTTCCAGTCATTTTACTTGTTTTCTAAACAGCTAAAACCAACAAAGCAAACTCTTGCGGTTAAGACTCATTGAGTACATCTTCTTAGAGTACATCTTCTTAGAGTTAACCCGCTAAGTGCATTCTTGACAAGTCGTATTCTTGACAAGTGTATTCTTGACAAGTCTATTTTTGACCCGATAGTTCTTTAATTTGTTCTTTCGCTTCAAAACGATCAGAAACAATGGGTAATTCTTGACGCTCTTGGGTGAAATACTCGTTCGGACGAGGAGTCCCAAAAGCATCATAAGCTAATCCGGTGCTGACAAATAGCCAACCCGCAATAAACAGCATCGGGATAGTAATGCTGTGAATCACCCAGTAGCGAATACTGGTGATAATATCAGAAAATGGCCGTTCTCCTGTTGTTCCTGACATAAATTAATGCTCTCCTCTTTGTGTTCTATTTTTTCTGTTCTATTTTCTCAGTTCTATTTTCTCAACTGAGTTTGTCAAATCTTAATCCCTTAGTTTACATGATAAAGAACCATTTGACATTCCTACAACCCCAACTCGCCCCAATTTTATCAGAAATCCCTAAGCCTCTTTCGCGGCAGTTTCTGTGGGAGGCTCATAACGGAGTAAAACCCCGCGATCGCCTAAAATAAATCCTTTTTCGGCATTGAGAAAAACAATTTTGTAAAAATTCGAGGGAACATCCTCAACTTTACGGTCTTTCTCCCAAGTCTCCCCTCCGTCAAAACTGACCAAAAGGTTAGCACTTCCCCCAGACACCCAAATTTCCTCCGGAGTCCGATAGGCCACATCTAACAATCCCCAACTGGTTCCCGGTTCAGGATAAATTACCTCATCCCAGTCTTCCGGTTCATCGGAGGCACTAAACTGAATCTGACCCCCTCTAGCAATTAACCAGCGTCGATCATCTTCACCATAGCCCATATTCTGCAACCGTCGAGACGAATTACGTTGATGGGGTTGCCACGACTCATCCCCCGGATGCCAAGTCGAATAAAAATTCCCTCGGGCTGAAACCGCAATATAATCCCCTTGGGGAGAGCGGGAAATATTCCGCACAACCCCCACCGCATCCTGGACTAAAGCGTGCCAAGTTTGACCGCGATCGTCAGTGCGATAAATCGCCCCCACATCCGTGGTCATCTCCGCCTCATCATCGCCTAAGGCCGTAATACTATAAGGAGAACCCGGTAACTTTTCACTCAGGGCAATGCGAGTCCAATGTTCGCCCCCATCCTCCGTATGCAGTAAGATCGAGGGACGACCCACAACCCAACCCTCTTGGCCGACAAAACTCACAGAGGTAAAACTCTCTTTTTCTTCCCCTAACTCTAGTTCGTAGGGTTGCCAACTTTTGCCCCCATCCATCGTTTCAAACAGCGTCGCTCGACTGCCCACAACCCAACCATGCTGGGGATCATCCGTAAACGCCACATCCACAAGGGCCTCATCTGTCGGCAAATTCACCTGTTTCCAAGGGTTATAGCTCACATCGGCAAGATTACTACACCCCACTAACAGGACTGCCAGTCCGCAGATTATTAAAACTTTTTGTAGTGTTCTCACCAATCCACTCATTCTTAAATTACTTGAGTCCATAAAGACTTAGAAAAAATAACACACCAGCCGCCAGAGCGCCGAAAATCAGCAAATTTTTCTGGCCAGGGGTCAAACGATTCACCCCTAACCCATAATTCAAATTAGACTGAAAGCCCGACGGCGCACCGGATGCACCAATATTCTGAAACTGTCCTTTGCGAGCATTACAGACGGGACAACGCCATCCTTCTGGTAAGTCCGTAAAGGGAACTCCAGGAGAAATGTTTCCGTTATCATCTCCCTTCTCCGGCTCATAGACATAACCGCAACTGAGACATTCATAACGGGACGGGGCCTGCTCTGCTAGTGTTCTCTCCTCGCTTTCGTTGCTCATTGTTCCTGCGATTCTTAGGAATCTTAAAATCTTTGTTACAAATTATCGCATAATTTTAATTTTATTGTTGGCGGGTTTTAGGAGTGGGGGAGTTGATAGTTGAGAGTTGAGGGTTGAACCACCAAGACACGGGGAGTCGGGAGTCGGGAGTCGGGAGATGGGGGAGAACAAAGAACAAACAACAAAGAACCATGATAAAATAAGAGATTGCTGCATTTTACGAAAAAATCATCAAACTCCATGCCTCTGACACAAGAACGGAAACAAGAACTGATCGGCGAATATCAAGTCCATGACACCGATACCGGGTCATCTGACGTACAAATTGCCATGTTGACCGATCGCATTAACCGCTTAACCCAACACCTGAAAAACAACAAAAAAGACCACTCCTCCCGTCGGGGACTCCTAAAACTGATCGGTCGTCGCAGACGGTTGTTAGGATATGTGCAGAAACACGACTACGAACACTACCAACAACTGATTCGTCGTCTTGGCATCCGTCGTTAATGGTTTACCTCTAACTTATGGCTTCAGACTCTAAGCGCGTTGGCAAAGACTCTCCCCAAGACCAGGAGAATCGCTTGCCCTTTGAACCCCGTCGCAAGCGCAAAAAAGCGGCCAAATCTGCCCCAACCCCTGAAACGCCCACCCCCCAACAATCGGCCCAAGAAGCGGCCTCGTTAAATGCAATTCCCGAGGCCGTCAGCCGACGGATGGTGCGGCGTATGGCTTTATTTTGCGGCGGTCCCACTGGCCTGGGCTTGGTCAGCTTTTTTATCTTCTACTGGGTGAAAACCCAGGGCATTGTTGATCTCCCCAATGAATTAGTCTTTTATGCCACCCTAGGATTATTTGGCCTAGGAGTTGGGGGATTGAGTTATGGCATTCTCTCCACCTCCTGGGATGAACACCGTCCCGGAGGCTGGATTGGCTTCCAAGAATTCCGCACCAACGCAGGCCGTCTCTGGCAAAGTTGGCAAGCCGCCCGACGGGCCGCCAGAGAAGCCAAAGGAAACTAGAAAGGCTTTGGACTAAGGCTTACAATAATATTCCAGACACAGCATTCCACATACAAAGAAAACCTATAAAAGATAGAGGATGTTCTCATGATCGTAGTAATGCGAGTTGGTTCTCCCGAAGACGAAGTTACTCGCCTCAGTACCGAATTTGCCAACTGGGGACTCACACCGGAAAAAATTGTGGGTCAACACAAGGTAGTCATTGGTCTGGTGGGAGAAACCGCCAATCTCGATGAAGAACAAATTCAAGAATTAAGTCCTTGGATTGAAAGTGTTTTACGGGTAGAACGTCCGTATAAACGGGCAAGTCGGGAGTTTCGCCACGGGGAAGCCAGTGAAGTGTGGGTGGACACCCCCAACGGGAAAGTCGCCTTTGGTGAAAACCATCCCGTGGTCATCGTCGCCGGCCCTTGTTCGGTGGAAAACGAAGAAATGATCGTCGAAACAGCCCTCAAGGTGAAAGCAGCCGGGGCCAAATTCCTCCGGGGTGGGGCCTACAAGCCACGGACTTCCCCCTATGCCTTCCAAGGCCACGGAGAAAGCGCGTTAGGACTCTTAGCCCAAGCGCGAGAAGCCTCTGGGTTAGGCATTATTACCGAAGTAATGGATACTGCCGATGTAGATAAGGTGGGCGAAGTCGCCGATGTCCTGCAAGTGGGAGCGCGGAATATGCAGAATTTCCCCCTCCTCAAGAAAGTCGGAGCCCAAAGTAAGCCCGTGTTGCTAAAACGGGGAATGTCTTCGACTATTGATGAATGGTTGATGGCCGCTGAGTATGTCTTAGCCGCCGGAAATTCCAATGTGATCTTGTGTGAACGGGGGATTCGCACTTACGATCGCGCTTATACTCGCAATACCTTAGATGTGTCCGTTGTCCCTGTATTGCGTTCCTTAACTCACCTACCCATTATGCTCGATCCCAGCCACGGCACAGGCCGCTGGGAGTACGTTCCCGCCATGGCCAAAGCGTCCATTGCCGCCGGAACAGACTCCCTGATGATCGAAGTTCACCCCAACCCCCAAAAAGCCCTATCGGACGGGCCTCAATCTCTCACCCCAGAACGCTTTGAAAATCTGATTCAAGAGTTAGCCGTTATTGGCAAGGCCGTAGAACGGTGGGAAACCCCCCAAATGGCCGTCGTTTAAACATTAAGTATTGTTAAGATGAGGCACAGTGCAACACTGTGCCTTTTTTGCGTCCCCTATATCATTGACACTCCACGCCCTAGAAGGACGTGGATTCCCCTTTCTTCCGCTATCCCTATAATGCAATAAAACCAACCATGGGCCTTGAAACAATCTTAACCTCCGTTTTCCTCTCCTTCTCAACCAACCTCGATAACTTGGCTGTGGGGATGACCTACGGAATGCGACAATTAACCATAGGTTGGTGGGGAAACCTTCTCATTGCCTCTTTATCGGGAGTCAGTACCTTTTTTTCCATGTCCGTCGGAGACTGGTTAGAAGACTTTTTAAACCCGAATCTTGCCCAAGATATGGGAGCAGGAATTATTGTTTTAATGGGGTTAGGAGTGTTGTGGAATGCCTATCAAGAAGAAACCAACGAAACTCAAGACTTTTCTCGCCCTTCGCCTAAAAATAAGTTGAGTTTCACCCGCATTGTTGTATTAGGATTAGCGTTAACTGTGACCAATTGGGGAACGGGTATCGGGGCCGGAATTGCGGAGTTAAATTCAGGCTTAACCAGCAGTTTCAGCTTTTTATCCAGTTTAGTCACCATTGGCGGCGGAATGCTTCTCGGCAAATGGGCTACCCGACAATTAACCGGAAATTGGCTCAGTTGGGTGTCTGGGTTGGGGTTGATTCTTTTAGGGATTTATGAGGGAGTTTAATTTAATGGATAATTAATTTGTTGTTTGTGTTGGTTATTTGTGGTTGGTTGGGAAGCATTCAGCTATCAGCTTAGAATCCACGTTTTTCAAAGCGTGGAGCGTCAATTGCACACTGCTATATCAACCCGTTTTAACGGGTTTTAGCTATTAGCCTTGGGTTAAAACCCAAGGCATATAAAGGTAACTTAACTCGCATTTTCTGCCAAAGCCATCTCAGAATTCGTCCCCAAGGTGAAATAAAAAGTCGCCCCTTTGCCAATTTCCCCTTCTGCCCAAATTTGCCCCCCATGACGTTGAATAATACGCTGTACTGTGGTTAACCCAATTCCTGTTCCTTCAAATTCGGTTTGAGAATGTAAGCGGCCAAAAGCACGGAATAATTTATCTGTATATTCCATGCTAAACCCGGCCCCATTATCCCGGACAAAATAAGTCAATGTGGGTTCAGCATCCGGGGAATGTTGCATCATACATAACCCTACTTCAATGTTGGCGACTTCTTGCTTGCTGGTATATTTCCAAGCATTACTTAATAAATTTTCTAAAACAATTTGCAGGAGTGCTTTATTCCCTTTCGCGTATAAATTGGGGGATATTTTTAAATCAACTTGACGAGTTGGCGCATTCACTCGGATATTTTCAAAAACATTTTCAGCTAATTCGCTTAAATTAATCTCTTCTAGGGTTAATTCAGTTCTTGTTACTCTTGAGAGTTGTAATAAATCTTGAATGAGTTGTCGCATCCGTCGGCAAGATCTACTAATTTGAATGACATAATCTTGGCCTTCTTGATCTAAATATTCTTGATATTCTTCCTGTAACATTTCGGTGAAGAATTCGATATGAGATAGGGGGGTTCGTAAGTCATGGGAGACGGTACGAGAGAAAGACTCTAATTCTTCATTGACATTTTCAAGTTCTATAGTGCGCTGTTGTAAAGAGGCATTGAGTTGGCGAATTTGGGCTTCGGCCTGTTTTCGTTCGGTGACATCTCTCCCTACATAAACAAATTCTTGGGTATCTTCTTCGGTGTGAATAATGGCACAGGAGAAAGAAACGGAAATTTCAGTCCCATTTTGCTGTTGACAAGGGACTTCTGCTTGGGAAATTGAAATTCCTTGGGCGGTTTTTTCTAAAAAGTTTTGGTCTAAGACTAAGTTAGAAATTTCTTGTCCAATTAACTTTTCTTCTTCATAGTCAAATAAATATTCAGTGGCGGGATTGATCTTTTTGATAATTCCATTTTTGGTGGTGACAATTAAGGCATCAGCCATGGAATTAATAATTTGGGTCGTATAATGCTGAGTGGCGGTTAAGCGTCGCAGCAGGAGTTGGGCTTCGTTAGCACTGTGGAGTAATTTTTGCTGAAAAATCATGCGCTCTGTGGCATCATTTAACAGCACAATGAGTTGGGTTTTACTGAATGAGGTTTCGGGGTATTTACTAACATAGAGGTCAAAGTAAATGGGGGATTTAAAGTCAGAAAATCGCGCAACCCCCGTTAATTCATACTCTTTTCGTTCATGGCGTAAAATGCCATAGAGTAGCGGTTCAACGCCTGTTAATTCTGGGAAACTCGAACGAACGTCCTCGCCTTTTTGTACGGGGGCTGCGTCGTCTGCATAACGTTGAATGCCTTCGGAATGCTCCTGAATAATGAGGTTTTCGTCAAGAATAATAAAATCTTGATGGGTGGAGGGAACTTTGCTGGTGGACTCTGGGGAGGTGCTGGAGTTGTCGAGCAGCAAGTCTTCGATGAGTTGCTGCATTAGTCTGGCTCGATTGAGGATTTCGCTGATATAGTCGGTGGTATCGAGATCAAGGGGAGACTGTCGCGGTTGAATGAGGAATTCGTTGAGTTGTCTTTTGATTTGAATGAGGGTTTGTCGGAGATGGTGACTGGCAATGTAGGGAAATTGCCGCAAGGCCGCGGCCCGAAACCCGTTTAAGCCTTGACGACTGGAACTGAGCGATTTACGGTATTTACGAGCTTGATGTTCTAGGGTAGAAAGGCGCAGTTGTAGGGTTTCTGGTGGGGAGGAGAGAAAGAGATAGTTGTCTGCTCCTGCTTGTAGCAGTTGCTCTAGGTAGTCGGGGGCAAGCTCCGACACTAGGGCCACCATGAGACTATTTGGGAAAAGCTGCTTGAAGCGATCGCAAATAATAATCCCCTGTTCTGCGGATTGGGTCAACGATAAGAGAATAATGTTATAGTCTCGTCTGCGCAATTCCAATGTGACTTGTGTGGCTTCAATTGTATCAATGGCATGGCCTCGCTGACTCAAGAGTTCTCCCAACCTAGGAGACACCAGAAGACCATCACCAACCACTAATATTTTCATCTACTTTACTCCACAGTCTGCTACCCCAGTACAAAAGTGCTACCCTGATGTTGATGATTTTTCTCTGTCTAGCCTACAAAATCTAGCGTACAAAATTCTCTAGCCTTTGTTAGAGTGGCGGCGGACCAAAGTGCGACATTATCTGATCATTCTCGGGATATTCAACGGCCATAAGTTGGGACTTCTACCGTTCAGAATGCCCAAAAATCGGTCAATACCCCTCACTCTGGACAATCTTTTTAGGTGATGCTCCTAATCGGTTATCCTCAACCAAAAGCCTCTGAGTTGTATTATCTCATGGCTGCATCATGGCTCGAAAAATCGTCCGAGCGAATTCTTCCGCCGCATTAGCTTGGGCAAAGGCTTGCATTTTTTGCTGATCTGAGAGAATTTGCTCTTGTAAACAGTGTTCAATTCCCTGTGCGATCGCGCGAGATTGGGTAGAATCAACAGTGATCCCCAGTTGATACTGTTCCACCAGTTCCCCCATTAAGCCATAATCTGAGCTTAACACGGGTTTCCCCGCCACTGCGGCCCACAACAAAATCCCACTCATCCCCACATGACGCTGATAGGGCGCAAGTACAATATCCGCGAGGTTAAAATAGGAAAAAATTTCGTTTTCGGGTAAAAATTGATAATTTTCAAGAATTTGAATCGGTTTTTCTACCCTAAGCTGCTGCACCTGCAATTTCAGTTGTTCTTGTTTTTTGGGGTTCGCTTCTCCAGATAAAATTAAAGTAATTTCTTCACAACTTTCTGGGCTTAAAAATTGAATTGAATCCAAAAGGCGATCAACCCCTTTACGGCTAGTTAATGCCCCAAACAAGAGAAATATTGTCCGTTGATTGTCAATATTGAATTGTTCTTTTAAGGCTTGCGGCGAGAGTTTCACCTCTGCATTAATTCTAATCGGATCAGCTAATGTTCTCGCTTTTTGAGTATTAAATATTTGATTTGTCACCGCCACTGCAAACGGATCAAGAGACAATAAATGCTTAAACCTTTTTTGTTTTAAAACTCTAGACAAAATAAACTTTTCTCGCCAAAACTGTAATTGATCTTTACTCCTACCCTGATAGTGAGAAAACGTCGGATAATGAAACGTAGGACGGAAATAAATACCAGAAAACGGAATTGGAGAACGTAACCCCAACGCTAACCCTAATAAATAGGTATCCAGATATAAAATCATTCCCTGTGTTGCCTGTAATGCCTTGGCATAGCGGCAAAAGAGTAACCATTCTTGAATGTTACGCCAATTCCGACTCAAGGCAGAATCACGAGATTTAAGAGCATTTTTTTCCTCTAAAGTAATAGGATAAAATTGGATATTCTGAGACTTTAACCCTTGAGCAAACTGCACTACCTCCCCATGTACCTCCAGAAACTGAGGCGAGACAACAATCGCTAAATGACCTGAGAATTGCTGTTGCTCCCAATATTCAATTAAATGCTGAATATAAGCCGGATGATGTCCATAAATTGACAGATCGAACAATAAAAAAATTGGGGCTTGATGTTGTAAATTTTCTTGGCCAAAATTTTGCATAATAATATTTTAAACAAGTGATAAAAATTAGTAGAAGTAGGAATAAAACAAGAACAACTAATGTCAATATTGAAGGGTCATAGTAGTAACATCTTGTGCAACCTTTTTAGAACTCTTGATTTTCGGCAGTTAAAGAAGCAATAGATTGGCTAAAATAGCTTAAACCCCTGAGTCTTATAATTCTGTGGGAGAAAGTAGCACATCGCCCTATTAGGGTTAGAATAAGCCCTAAAGGGTTTACTACCAACCCATCACTAATACTGGAATGCTTACGAACCAATAACAAGGTTAGAATAAGCCCTAAAGGGTTTACTACCAACCCATCACTAATACTGGAATGCTTACGAACCAATAACCAAGAACCAACAAACAATGTTAAAACTACTCCGTTATACTGCAACTTTAACAGTCGGAACATCTCTTACATTAACAATGGGAGGCGGGACATTAGCCCAACTGCCTGATTTTAACCCCTCCCCCACTAATATTTCCCCCCCAACACCGAGGACTTCTCCCACACCCAGAAATTCCCCAACACCGAGGAATTCTCCCACACCCAGAAATTCACGATTTTTAACCCCAGGGGATTGGGTGTATGTGAATATTTTTCCAGCCCCCGAATATAGCGGAGAATATCAAGTGCTTCCCAACGGGAGCTTAGAATTACCTGGCATTGGCCCTATTTTTGTTGAAGGGTTAAGCGTCGCAGAAGCCGAAAATGCCATTGCTATCGCCTACGAAACCGCCCAACTCCTCCCCCAAGCGAGAGTCAGCCTACAACTTGCCCCGCCTAATTTTACCGCCGCCCCACCCCCCACAGGTATCCCCCAAGAAGACCCCTACACCCTAGGGGCCGGAGATGTCATTAATATGGAAATCTTTCAAATTCCCCAATATAGTGGCGAACAAGAAGTCCTCATTGATGGAACACTGAACCTCAGTCGTGTGGGGCGGTTATCCGTGGCTGGAATGAGCTTGGCAGAAGTCGAAAAAGCGATCGCCACCGCCTACGAAGAAGCCCGCATCCTCCGCAACCCCAGCGTTACCGTCCGCCTCCTCACCCCCCGCCCTGTCCGCATCGGCATTGCCGGAGAAGTGAACCGCCCTGGGTCCTATATTCTCGACCGCCAAGGCACACAATTCCCCACCCTCACCCAAGCCCTACAAATCGCCGGAGGCATCACCCAAACCGCCAACCTGAACAGCGTCGAAATTCAACGCCGCAACCCCCGCAACCCCAACCAAACCTATACCTTTAACCTTTGGGACCTTGTACAGTCAGGCAACCTGAAAGATGACCCTATTGTTCGAGACGGAGACACCATCTTCATCCCCACCGCCACCCAACCCACCATTGCCGAAGTCTCCCGCATCCCCAACGCCAGCTTTGCCCCCGAAAGTATCCCTCCCCTCAACATCGTCGTCATTGGTGAAGTATTCCGCCCCGGCCCCTACACCGTCGGCGGCACGGCCCGCACCAGAGAAGCGGGAGTCCCTGGGGGTAGCGGCGGTGGACAAGGAGTATCCCCCACCGTCACCCGGGCCATTCAGGCCGCCGGAGGCATTAAACCCCAAGCCGACATCCGAGAAATTCAGGTGCGTCGCCTCACCAGCAACCAAAACCAACAAACCCTCACCGTCAACCTTTGGGAGTTATTACAAGCTGGAGATGCTCGCCAAGATATCGTTTTACAAGAAGGGGACACCATCCTAGTCCCCCGTGCCGAAACCCTAACTCCCGAAGAAGCCTCTCAACTGGCCACCGCCAGTTTTGCCCCCGATCGCATCCGCGTTAATGTAGTGGGAGAAGTACAAAATCCCGGTACAATTCAAGTCCCCCCTAATACTCCTGTCAACCAAGCCATTTTAGCTGCCGGAGGCTTTAACATTCGGGCGAGGGAAAGTCGCGTTGATCTCATCCGTCTCAACCCCGATGGTACAGTCAGCCGTCGCTCCCTGCCCATTGATTATAGTCAAGGCATCAATGAGGAACAAAACCCCGTATTACGCAATGAAGATATCGTTATTGTCTATACGTCGGGTTTGTCCAGTTTTGCCGATACTGTGAGCGAAGCCACCCGGCCTTTTAGTGGCCTTTTGAATTTTCTGTTAATCCCCTTCCGCATTTTCAATTTATTTGAATAACGGATTCATGTGGCAAGATCGAGAAAAAATGCCGTTTTGGATAACTAGACCATGCAGGGTGAACTCCCGTCTCAACAAGTAACTGTCAAGACTCCTCAATGGGATCAAGATGATGAAGGTGGCCTCGAACTCGGTCGATTCGTTGAAGCACTGCGTCGTTATCTATGGCTCATTGGTGGCTTGAGTGTGCTGATGGGGTCTGCGGCCTATCTGGTCGCCTTACGAGAAGATACTGTTTATCAGGCCAGTTTTGAAATTCTCACTGAGCCAGTTACGGTAGAAAACCAAGTCATTTCTAGTCTATCGGGGAGTTTGACCAATCGGCAGGGGCCAGAAAGTTTTACTCTAGATGAAACGAAAATTAAGTTATTGCGGAGTCCAGAAGTTCTCGGGCCGGTTGCGGAGAATCTACAGGAAAAATATGCTAATTTCAATTACGACAAGCTGAAAAAGAATCTGAACATCAAGACGAGCAGCGCGAATATTCTGGAAGTGACGTTTCAGCATTCCAATGCTGATTTGGTCAAGGATGTCTTAGAGGGGGTTTCTCAGGCTTATCTCCGTTACAGTTTAGAAGAACGACAGACGGATGTTCGTCAAGGTCTGGATTTTGTGGAGGATCAGCTTCCCCGTTTAGAGGGTCGTGTGGAAGACCTACAAGAAAATTTACAAGATTTACGGCAACAGTATAATCTGGTTGATCCCGAAACCACGGGAGCGCAACTGTCTAATTCTATTACGACGATTAAAGAACAAAAACTGACGACAGAAGTTGAATTGGATGAGTTGCAGTCGGTTTATCGGGCGTTACAGGCGGAGTTAGCAAGCTCTCCGCCGGAGTTGGCCGCTTCTTCGGTACTCAAAGAAAGTGGTCGTTATCAAGAATTGCTGAATCAACTGCAATCTCTGGATAGTGAAATGGCGAAACAGTCGGCTTTATATCTGGAGGAAAGTCCGGAGTTGAAACTGCTGCGAGAGCAACGAGAACGGTTAATCCCGCTACTGCGTCGGGAAGGGGAGCAGGTGATGGCGGAATTACAGGCGCAGATTCGGGCGTTGGAAGACCGCGATCGCGCGTTATCCGAACAACTCGCTAATCTCAATGAGCAAGTGAAACAATTATCCGTTGTCAATCGAGAATATACTGAAATTGAACGACGTTTAACCATTGCCACCGAAAATCTCAATCAATTTTTAGTCAAAAAAGAAGCCCTCGGAATTGATGCGGCTCAACGGGAAGTCCCTTGGCGACTCCTAGAAGACATTGGAGAACCCAAACCCTCAGTCGCAAGTACCAAGCAAAATTTACTCCTCGGTGCGGTGTTGGGCTTTATGTTGGGCTGTGGTGCAGCCTTAGCTTTAGATAAGTTGGGCAATATTCTCTATACGGCCAAGGAAGTGAAGCAAACCGCCAAACTCCCTCTCCTGGGGATCATTCCCTTACAAAGCTATTTAGACGAATCTTCCCCGGCCTCGGATTGGTTGAAACCAACCCCTGAACAGAACGGCCAATCCTCCCAAGACGCATTCTCGTTATCCGGAGCAGTCTCTGGACAGCGTTTAGAACTAGAGTTAGAGTCAGGCCCAGGGGTGAGCTTGTGGGAAAGAGTCAAACCCTTACTGCAAAAATTACCGATTCCCTTCCTCAAGTCGGCTATATCCACTTCATCGCCTCAACACAATACGCGGTTATTCCTAGAAGCCTTTCGCTCTCTCTCGGCCAATCTTCGTTTATTGGTTTCGGATCATCCCCTGCGCTCCCTTGTGATTACTTCGGCCACCCCCTCAGAAGGGAAATCAACGGTGGCGGCCTATTTAGCCCAAGCCTCGGCTACGATGGATCGTCGGGTGTTAATTGTGGATATGGATTTACGGCGGCCTCAAGTTCACCAACGGATGGGGGTGAATAATTGGGTGGGATTAACGGATATTGTGACGGCGGATAAGTCTTCCGAGGATGTGATTCAGCGATCGCCCTTTGAGGCCAATCTGTATATTCTCTCCACTGGCCCCATTCCTCCTGATCCTATCCGTCTCTTGGCTTCCCAAAAAATGCACAGTCTGATGCAGCACCTACACCAAACCTTTGATTTAGTCATTTATGATGCTCCTCCCCTGATGGGATTGGCCGATGCCCAATTGATTGCGGCTAATACCAATGGTATGGTGCTAGTGGCTGGGTTGGGCAACGTGAAACGGGTGGTGTTAGAACAGGCATTATATGATTTACGGGTTTCGGGTTTGCCTATCTTAGGCGCGGTGGCCAATCTGGCTAAGGAGACCTCTTCGACTCCTTCCCAATATACTAGGGACTATGATGCCCAAGCCAATCCCACGGTTGTGGAAACGGGAGGAGGTAAGTTTCTGACCAGTGAAAATTTTCCCCAAACCCCCGAAACTCATCACTCTTCTCAACCCTCCACTCATTCTCAGGTGTCGGTTTCTCCTCCCCAGTCTCCCAACATTCTAGGTTTTGTTGCTCCTACTTCTCCTCCTGACGTTGCCCCAACGCCAGAGTCTGCATCAGAGCAAGAGGCTACGACTTTTCAGTCTTTCCCCTCTGCGGAGGGGTCTGTAGAGCAGAATGGCCAGTCTCAGGAGTCTCCCCTAAGAAATGATGAGTCTCTTGCTGGGGGGATGAACCGCAAAAATACAGAGTCTGGACAAAAGATAAATCCATCTCATCCTGATTTCGGAGAAAAGCATTTATTTGGTCTTTCTGTTCCTTCTTTAAATACACCTAAGAAAGCTCAAAATGAGGATCAGACTCAGTATCCACTTTTAGCTCAGTTGGAGGCAGATTTAAAAAGGCTCGGATTTTCTTAGGAATAACTCAGGGATGAACCCACTAGGGATCACGCTGAAACGCTTATTATTCTGGGGATTGCCTTTTTTTATCTCTTAGCAAAAAAAAGACAAGTTGGGGGGATTTGCCACTTCTGCTGCTGGTAATTTTTACCAGCAATCGTCCAATTGACGGTCAAAGTGTGCGATAATGTCCCCTAGGGTGATTAAACCCTAAAAAAGTAAAAACCTATCTTTCCCCGGAAGGCTTAACCACCCTTCCGGCTTATTTTTGGGTAGCTGATTTCGGAATTGCTTTGTTGATTATATGTCCAAGTAGAGATTCAATCTCTACAATATTCAGTCTCTACCCAGAAAGATTAATACACACTTACTAGATGATGAGTAGCTCAGACTTTAATTTTCTTGGGTACATCCTTATAATTCTAGTGGAGCTTGCGTAAAATACTGATTTGTTTAGATTTTTTTTAGAAACTCATCCTCCTAGGGAAATGAGCGTTTGAGCTTTATCCGGATCAATCACTTCAGTTTTTTTACTGAAAAATGTTGCTTTTTCTAAAAATATTCAGTATAACTACGTAAGTAGAAGGGACTAAAGGGTTGCGATAAATGGCTGACGGTTCAGCCTATCCTCTCCAAAAGGTTTCAGTGAAATCAACTAGAGAACGGTAGGTCAATGAGCCAAAAGGCGATCGCTATACTCCTTAGTTCACGAAATAGGTTTTTACTTTTTTTAGGGTTTAATCATGGTCGGAATAGGTTATTTGCTGAGTCAGCAGCGTCTGACTCAAGAATCCGGTCAGTTACATAGCAATCATATTGTCCCAAAAGTCAACGTAACTGGCGCACCCATTACTCAATTATCCAAAGCGGCTCATATTCAGACCATTCTGCAATGGGCAAAGCACAATCAAAGTCGAACAGTGTACGCCGCCAATGTGCATATGCTCATGGAGGCCTATTGGTGCGCGGACTTTGCTACAGTGCTGCATAATGCCGATATGGCAACACCGGACGGTATGCCCCTGGTCTGGATGATGAAGCTATTGGGGAACAAACGCCAAGAGCGCGTGACAGGCTCTGATTTGTTCCAAGAGATTTGTTCACAAGCGCAAGTGCAAGGTGTGAGCGTGTACTTCGTGGGGTCAGAAACTCCGGTTTTAGACCGCATGAAAACACGCCTACAGCAAGACTTTCCTAAACTTGCGATCGCAGGCATGGAACCGCTTCCCTTCCGTCCTCTCACCGAGAGCGAAGACGAAGCATTAATTCAACGCATCAATGAAAGCGGTGCTGGTGTCGTTTTTGTTGCCTTGGGATGTCCCAAGCAAGAAAAATGGATTGCCCAGCATCGTGGGAAAATCAACGCCGTCATGTGCGGAGTTGGGGCAGTCTTTGCCATCTATGCCGGGTTAGTGAAACGCGCTCCCGAACGCTGGCAAAAACTCGGACTGGAATGGTTATACCGTCTAGTCCAAGAACCCCAACGTCTGTGGAAACGATACACCTCCACCATTCCGCCCTTCCTGTGGTTGGCAGTACAACAACTCCTCGTCAAAGGGGAGATCACGCCCCAAGAGGCCCCAGAAGTTGTAGAACTTCGCCCTCATCATAGCCAACCCATCGGACAATTGTTACAACAGGCGGGTTTACTCAGCCTCGAACAGGTTGAAGCCACCTTAAACTTACAACGCCAAAATCCTCATTTACGCTTTGGGGAACTCTTAGTACAACAAGGATGGTTGCCCAAGCAAACCATTGATTTCTTCGTAGAACATTTGCCTCGAGTAACTGATCAAGGCCACCAACAACCGCTAGGTCAATACTTGAAATCGGCGGCTTTATTGAGCGATCGCCAAATTCAAACCATTCTCGAAGAACAATCCCAAGTGGAACTACGTTTTGGGGAATTGGCAGTCCGCAAAGGGTGGCTCAAACCCGAAACCCTTAATGTTGTCCTTCAGTATCTACAACCTGAATTGGCTGCCGTTGCATAGGTAACAACGGACGGGATTTTCTACGTAATTAGATTGATACGCAATTTCTATTACGTATAACTATTGAAATACAGAATTACTAGCCATTCTCAATAATGGGCTGTATTTGGAAAAACTCCGTCTCTAGCAACGATCCATGGGCATAGATTCAGGCATTGTACTGACTGCTACATCATGCCGATTCTTCCCGACGTTGATTTGTAAAGTATTGAAAATTTAACCATGACTTTAGCAACATCCGCCCCAATTGCTCTTGCGACTAAGACGAATCACAAGCAACATCACCCCTCAACTCGCTCAACCTTCAAACGTTTCCTAGATATCTTGGGCAGTCTAGTGGGTTTAATGATCGTTGCCTTGTTATTCATCCCCATCGCTTTAGCAATCAAGCTCGAAAGTCCAGGGCCGATTTTCTTCCGGCAAAAACGCTATGGACTTCACGGCGAAACCTTTACCCTGTACAAGTTTCGCTCCATGTATGTTGACGCAGAAGAACGTAAAAAACAAGTCCAAAATCAAGTCCAAGGACTCTTATTTAAAAATGAAAATGACCCCCGCATTACCAGCCCTGTCAAGGTGGGTAACGAGATATGGCGGTTTGGAGTCGCCCTCACCCCCCAACCCCCTCTCCCAACCTTGGGAGAGGGGGAGAAAATGTCTCTCACAAGTGTCTGAAACAACGGTGTCTCGTTCTACAATTTC
>NZ_JAQMSD010000312.1 GCF_028330525.1 Spirulina sp. CS-785/01 | reverse complement strand
GGCTCAAGACCGCTCGGCTCGAGGAGGAGTCCATGCTAAACGTCTCAAAGCCGGTTGGGATGACGATTATCTTCTTAAAGTGTTGTTCGCATCCCCCCATCACCTCTCGCAATTATGAAGAATTGTGTGCGTTCGCCCTGCTATCTTATTCGAGAATCTAGGGAGCAATCAAGGGTTTTTGTGAAGTTAGGATAAAGTTTTCGGTGGTTTTCTATGAAGTTTCTGTAAAGATATCAGGATAAGAAAAATAAACCGGGGTGAAATCCCCCAGTATTCTTCTTGAGGAGAGAGTCCCAGCAAGAATGAGGGAATTCACAAAACGCTCCCTATCCCACTAAAACTCCATCCAATAATCCTTGAAAGAGTGCCATTCCATCGGTTGCTTGTAGGATGGGATCAGATGCTCGTTCGGGGTGTGGCATCATACCTAAGACGTTACCCGATGAGTTAACAATTCCGGCAATATTGTTGAGTGATCCGTTGGGGTTGCTACTGTCGTTGACTGCTCCCGTTGCGCTACAGTAGCGAAAGAGGATTTGTTGTTGGTCTTCAAGTTGTTTGAGGGTGTCTGGGTCTGCGTAGTAGCGGCCTTCTCCGTGCGCGATGGGGAGGGTAATGACTTGTTGGGGGGTGTAGTGACGAGTCCAGGGGAGATCAGTGCGTTCGATTTTCAGGGGGACTCGATCGCAGATAAAATGTAAGTCTCGATTCCGGACTAATGCACCTGGTAAGAGTCCCACTTCGGTTAAAATCTGAAACCCGTTACAGATACCCAGAACCCATTTCCCTTGTTTCCCGTGGTCGAGGATGCTATTCATTACGTTGGAAAATCTTGCGATCGCACCACAGCGCAAATAATCGCCATAACTAAATCCCCCCGGTACAATAATCACATCTAGGTCACTAATATCGGTATCTTGATGCCAGACCATCCGGGTTGATGACCCCAGTAACTCGCGTGTCACATAAGCCACATCTCGATCGCAATTAGACCCCGGAAATACAATAACGCCAAATTTCATTTGTTGTTTGTTGTTGGTTGTTTGTTCTTGGTGAAAAAGGGAACAGTCATCAATGATCTATTATCTATTATCCATTACCAATCAACGATCAACTGCTAAAGCGGGAACTTCGTCGAGTTCAAAACAATAATTTTCGATAACGGGGTTGGCTAACAAGCGATCGCACATTTGATCCAACTGTGCTTCGGCGGCGGTTTGGTTTTCCGCGCTTAACTGTAACTCAATGTACTTGCCGATTCTCACCCCCTCAACGCTATCATACCCCAGTTGATGGAGTCCGGATTGGACTGCCACCCCGGCAGGATCGAGAACCGAGGGACGGAGGGTGACATAGATTCGTGCTTTGAACTGAATAGCCATGAGATAATACAAAGGGAGAAAACCAGATTCAGATCAATTGTAAAACGAGACGCATCTCTTGATAGCTTAGATTTAGTTGCGATCGCCATCCACCCAAAACCCATGAAAACTCGGACTCGTTCCCAAGCCAAAATCCTCAACCTCCTAAAAACCCTCAATAAAGCCATTTCGGCCCAAGATTTATACTTGAAACTCCGCCAAAATCAGCAAAATATGGGATTGGCCACGGTGTACCGTTCCCTAGAAGCCTTAAAATTAGATGGACTGGTGCAAGTCCGTACCCTCCCTAATGGGGAATCCCTCTACAGTTTAGTCCACCAAGACCAACACCATCTCACTTGTCTCAATTGTGGCCGTTCCATTGCGATCGCAGAATGTCCCGTCCATGAACTCGAACACCAACTCCAAGACTCCCACGATTTTAAAGTGTATTACCACACCCTAGAATTTTTTGGTTTGTGCGATCGCTGCCAAAAAGAACAAGATACACAAAAATAGTATTTTGTCAAGTTTTTTTAGACCAATTCTTCTTCTTAGCCTAACTTCCTCCTTATTCGGTGCTTCTGCCCTCTGCCCTCTACCTTAGGATGCTAATTACTGTTTACTGATTACTGATTACTGCTATGCAGACTTGGATTAAAAAAATTAACAATTGGCTAGAAACCCACTGGGCTACCCCGAGTTATGGGGGGATGGTGTTGTTAGTGTTGGCCTTAGCCTTTTTTGGTGCAGCGACAAACACCATGGCGGGTTGGCTTTATGCCCTCAGTGGCCTTATTTTAGCCTTATTAGGGGTGGCCGCCGTTTTGGCCATGGGTTCTCTGTCTCAACTGCGCGTCCGTCGTCGCACCATTCCCCCCGTCAGTGTTGGGGATGAACTTCCCCTCGAACTCACCGTCGAAAACCCCACCCCTCGCAGCAAAACCCTTTTACAACTGTATGAGGACTCCCCCTCGGTTTTGGGCCAATTTCCTCCCCAGTCCATTGAACTCATCCCTCCCCACAGTTCCCACACTTTAACCTACTATCATCCCGCCAAGAAACGAGGGGTTTATTATTGGGATAAGGTACAATTGCGCACCGCAAACCCCTTCGGCCTCTTTTGGTGTCGTCGGTCTCGTCCCCTTCCGGCCAAGGCCATTGTTTACCCACAAGTTTTACCCCTGCGGTCTTGTCCGTTAGTGGATACAATTGGACGAGAGGAGAGTTTACAAGCAGAGAGCGATCGCCGCTACCAAACTGCCACGGAAGGGGTAACTAAAACCCTCAGACCCTACCGTTTCGGTGATCCCACCCGTTTAATTCATTGGCGCACCAGTGCGAAATTTGGGGATTTACAGGTACGAGAGTTAGAGGTAATGACTTCAGGCCGAGAGGTGGTGATCTGTTTGGATAGTGGAGAAAGTTGGGAGAGTCGTTGTTTTGAACGGGCCGTCACCAGTGCTGCTTCTCTCTATTTTTACGCTAGTCGCGCCCAATTGAATATTAAATTATGGACAGCAAAAACTGGATTAGTTCATGGGAATCGCGTGGTGTTAGAAACCTTGGCCGCGACTTATTTGGAGGAAGACCAAAAGTATAGTCCCCCGACGGATGTTCCCCTCATTTGGTTATCCTCAACCCCCAGTCAGTTACAGAATTTACCCCTCGGTAGTCTTTATCTACTCTTTCCCGATGAGCAAACCTCTCTCAATGTCCGAGATACTAGAATTCCGGGTTTGGTGATTAATTCGCAGGATGCTTTGGAGAAGCAGTTGCAATTAACAATTAACAATTAACCAAGAATAATTAATAATTAATTAAGCACAATTAACCAAGAATAATTAATAATTAATCAAGCACAATTAATCAAGAATAATTAATAATTAATTAAGCACAATTAATCAAGAATAATTAATAATTAATTAAGCACAATTAATCAAGAATAATTAATAATTAATCAAGAACAATTAATCAAGAACAATTAATAATTAATCAAGAATAATTAATCAAGAACAATTAATAATTAATCAAGAATAATTAATTAAAAACAATTAATAATTAGCTATTAGCCTTGGGTTAAAACCCAAGGCTAATAGCTAAAACCCGTTAAAACGGGTTAAGATCAACTATCAACTGCGTACTGCGAACTGCACTGATTACTGATTACTGATTACTGGTTAACTTGTTGACTGAGGGTTTTTAACTCATCGGGGGTGAGATGACGTTTTAATTGGGTGGACTGTTGGCGGACTTGGGTTAAGAGGAGTTGTGCTTGTTCGGTTTCGAGGTGGATGCCTTGGGTGGCGAGGAGGTTACATAACCCGTGGCGGCCTGAATGTTTTCCGGCGACGAGATGATGGGTTGTTCCTACGTCTTCGGGGGGGAAGGGTTGGTAGGTTTGGGGGTTTTTGAGGATGCCGTCGGTATGTAAACCGGATTCGTGGGTGAAGGCGTTTTCTCCGACGATGGCTTTCCAGGGGGGGAGGGTGTGGCCGCAAACTTGTTTCACCAGTTGGGAGAGTTGGCCTAGTTGTTGGGTTTTGATGCCGAGATCAAGGTTGTCAATGCGTTTTAAGGCCATGACGACTTCTTCTAGGGCGGCGTTTCCGGCTCGTTCTCCCATACCATTGACGGTAGTATTAACGGATAAGGCCCCGGCTTTGATTCCTGCGATCGCATTGGCTGTGGCCATGCCTAAGTCGTTGTGGGTGTGCATCTCGACGGGAATGTTTAAGGCATTCACCAGATGTTGGACTTTCTGATAGGTAGTGAAGGGATCAAGAATACCAACGGTGTCACAGAAGCGAAACCGACTGGCCCCCCAAGTTTGGGCCGCTTGGGCCACTTCAATTAAAAAAGAGTCCTCGGCCCGCGAACTATCTTCCCCCCCGACGGATACCCACAACCCCTGATCTTTGGCGAAACTGATGGCTTCTTGTAAGCGGGTAAAGACTTGACTGGGGAGGCCGGCGAGTTTGGCGTGAATTTGCACTGGGGAGACGGGGATGGAGAGGTGTACATGGCTCAATCCCGCATCAATGGAGGCTTGGATGTCGCAGCGTAAGGCACGATTCCATCCGGTTAAGTGGGTATGGGGAAGTAAGGTTGCGATCGCGCGAATTCCTCTCTGTTCTTCTTTCCCCATAATCGGGATTCCCACTTCAATTTCCGAGACTCCGATGGCCGCTAAACTCAAGGCAATAGTGATTTTTTCTTCCAAAGAAAACGCCACGCCAGCGGCCTGTTCGCCATCTCGCAGGGTGGTGTCGTTGATTTGAGGCATTGCAGATTTTCCCATGGGTGGGGAGGGTGGGGGGTTAAACATGAGTGGAACATCCCGCTATCTTGAATCTCTGCAAACGCCTAGAAAAACAAGGCTATTCTGTCACCTACCTCTCAGTGGACAGTAAAGGGATGCTCAATTTAGAGGAATTGCGGTCATCATTGCGGGAAGATACAGTCTTGGTATCGGTGATGGCTGCCAATAACGAAACAGGGACGATTTTTCCCATTGAACGTATTGGACAAATTGTGAAAAGTCACGGGATTTTGTTCCATGTAGATGCAGTACAAGCGGTGGGGAAAATTGCCTTAGACTTGCAAGATAGTCCCATTGATTTTTTAACTTTGTCCGGCCATAAACTCCATGCTCCCAAAGGGATTGGAGTGTTATATGTGCGTCGGGGGGTGCGGTTTCGACCGCTTCTGGTGGGAGGCCATCAGGAAAAAGGCCGTCGTGGGGGGACAGAAAATGTCCCCGCGATGGTTGGTTTAGGGAAAGCGGCTGATCTGGCGCAATCTTTTCTACAAAAGGAACAGACTCAGGTGCGGGCCTTGCGCGATCGCTTGGAACAAACCATCCTCCGGGAGATTCCCGATTGTCAAGTGAATGGACATCCTGCGTTACGATTGCCGAATACCAGCAATATTGGCTTTAAGTACATTGAAGGGGAGGCCATTTTACTCTCCTTGGACCGTTATGGGATTTGTGCCTCGTCGGGTTCAGCTTGTACCTCCGGGTCCTTAGAACCCTCTCATGTTCTGCGAGCAATGGGTTTGCCTTATACGGTTTTGCATGGATCGATTCGCTTTAGTTTATCCCGTTATACCACCTCCGCCGAAATTGAACGGGTTTTATATTTATTACCCAAGGTGGTGCAACGGTTACGGGATATTTCTCCCTTTAAACGGGAATCCGAGACAACGCAAGGATGGTTAGACACCTTGCAACAGGAGTCTGTGATGGCTTCTGCATCGAGTACAGACGACTATTAAGGGGGAATCTAGTTATGTGGGATTATACAGATACAGTGATGGATTTATTTCATCATCCTCACAATATGGGAGCCATTGCCTTGGCCGACTGCCAGGAGAATGAAACGGTGGCCATGGGGGAAATTGGCAGTATTGTCTGTGGGGACGCATTACGGTTGTATTTGCGGATTGATCAGACTTGCGATCGCATTATAGATGCCCAATTTCAAACCTTTGGTTGTGCCTCGGCCATTATTAATGCTCTCGCCGAAAAACTTGGCACGAAAATGATTTACTTCATGCCTCGGGATAACATGGTCCAACGGGCAGAATTGAACCGTCAAACGGTCATTGAATTTGATCCCGACTGCGAACAAGCGGGGCATTATCGGGCTTTGGCGAAAGCCATTGATGAAAATACCGATCAAATCATTCCCACCCCCATCAGCAACCAAGAATTAGAAGACTTGCTGGTGAAATACGGCTTATACGGCTAACGGTTGGCGGGGTAATCAGTCCCTCTGATTACCCTTTCCCCTCGATTGATCTCTGCAAACCATCTCTGCAAAATTTGGAGGTTTAACTCTCATGAATGTAATGGTTCGAGCAATTATTCGTCCGGAAAAAGTGGCGGATGTCTTACAAGCCCTGTTAGAAGCGGGTTATCCCGCCGCCACGAAGCTGGATGTCTTTGGACGAGGCAAACAACGGGGTCTCAAAATCGGCAATGTCCATTATGATGAACTGCCCAAGGAAATGTTAATGGTGGTGGTCCCCGAAGAGGATAAAGAAACCGTCTTACGGACGATTTTAGAAACCGCCAAAACAGGAACAGAAGGGGCTTATGGGGACGGTAAAATCTTTGTTAGTCCGGTTGAAGCCGTGTACACCGTCAGCACTGGGGTACAAGAAGGGGCAACCGATACCCCCAGTCCTTCTTTAGCGACCGTTTAAGCCCATTCTACGGGTAATCAGTTCTCCGTTCTATTGTGTCTCCTCATTGTCTCTCCAAGACTGATTACCCTTCATTGTATCTATACCTATTCGAGGACACAGAACAGTCCCTGCACTGTGTAAAGAACCATGAAAGAAATCTTAGCTATTATTCGCATGAATCGCATCAACCAAACTAAACAAGCCTTGATTGATGCTGGGTTTCCGGGCTTTAATGCTGTGAAAGTGGTGGGCCGAGGCCGCCAAGCGATGGAAGCGGAAGTGGTCAACACTTTAAATGCCCATCCTGAAGATGCCAATGAAGTGTTACCCCTGTTGGCCCGTGTCCCCCACTTAATTCCCAAACGGCTGATTAGTGTAGTTGTACCGAACGAGTTAGTGCAAGCGGTGGTTGAAACCATCATTGCAACCAACCAAACCGGAAACCCTGGAGACGGCAAAGTGTTTGTGTTACCTATTCTCGATAGTATCCGGGTTCGGACCGGAGAAACCGGACGGTTAGCCGTGGATGAGATGGGGGCATAACCCGAACGCAACAATACTCTTACAGATTCACAACTCTGACAGACTAGCAAAACACGAGGAAAGGAAGAATGACTGAGAATTATACCCCAACTAGCGAACAAGCTGCGGCTCAGGCCAATGAAACGGTCATGCGATCGCAATCCCCGGTCAGCCCAGAACAAACCACCAGCACCGTAGAAGATATTATCACCGCTTACCCGAAAAAAGTCGCCAAAAAACGGGCCAAACATATTGTCGTCCGGGATGGGAACGAACCCACCCAAGAAATACAAGCCAATGCCCGCACCACCCCCGGCATTATCACCCAACGGGGTTGCGCTTTTGCGGGATGTAAAGGGGTGGTGGTTGCCCCCTTTGGCGACTGCATCCATATTGTTCACGGGCCTGTCGGTTGTTCCTACTATTCCTGGTTAACCCGACGCAACCAATTTAAACCCCGTGAAGAAGGGCAAAATTTCATCCATTACTGCTTCACCACCGACATGAACGAACACGACATCGTGTTTGGTGGGGTGGGTAAGCTGAAAACCGCCATTCAAGAAGCCTACGATACCTTCCATCCCAAAGCCATCACCGTCCATGCCACCTGTCCAGTAGGGTTAATTGGAGATGATATCCAAGGGGCCGCCAAAGAAATGTCCGACAAACTGGGCATTAGCGTGATGTCCTTTAACTGTGAAGGATACAAAGGGGTTTCCCAGTCGGCTGGACACCATATTGCCAATAACGGCATTTTCAAAAATTGGATCGGGGCTGACCAAGAAACCGAAGAAATTCCGGGCTATACCGTAAACCACGAAGTTAGGAGAACATCATGCTAGAAGCAACCCCTAAAGAATTAGTCGAACGTAAAGCCCTACGAGTCAACCCGGCGAAAACCTGTCAACCCATTGGGGCGATGTATGCAGCATTAGGCATTCATGGCTGTCTTCCCCACTCTCACGGGTCTCAAGGGTGCTGTTCTTATCACCGTTCCCACCTCACCCGTCACTATCGGGACCCCATTATGGCCGCCACCAGTTCCTTTACGGAAGGGTCATCGGTGTTTGGTGGTGGGGCAAATTTGCGCAATGCGTTCAAAACCATCTATCAACTTTATGATCCCGATGTCATCGCTATCAACACGACTTGTTTATCGGAAACCATTGGGGATGACTTACCCACTATTATCCGGGAATCACGGGAAAGCGGTATTATCCCAGAGGGAAAAGTGGTTATCCATGCGAATACGCCTAGTTATGTGGGAACACATATTACAGGGTGGTCGAATATGACTAAGGCCATTGTCACCTATTTGGCCGACAAGACGGAGACTCCCCCCGAAACGCCCTATATTAACTTTATTCCGGGCTATGTTGAACCTGCGGATACTCGGCATTTGAAAGAGTTTCTCGCCCAATTAGGGGTAAATGCGGTGGTGTTCCCAGATACCTCTGATGTGGTGGATACGCCGCAAACCGGGTCTTTTGAGATGTATCCTTATGGGGGGACTCCTGTGGAGGACTTACACCGGACGGGGAATGCTCAAACGACTATTGCTCTGGGGCCAGATGCGTCTCGGGCCGCAGCGAAGGAACTGGAGACTAAGTGCAATGTGCCTTATCAACTCCTTGATCTACCTATTGGGGTGGCGGCTACAGACCGTTTGGTGCAGACCTTGATTGAAACCACCGGAATTACGCCTCCTGCTTCTCTGAAGCGCGATCGCGGACGGTTAGTGGATATTATGACCGATATGCAGCAATACCTGTATAACAAGCGCGTAGCGGTCTCTGGGGACCCGGATCAAGTTGTGCCGATGACGGAATTCTTGGTCAGTTGTGGGGCCAAACCCGTTTATGTAATTACGGGAACTTCCTCGAAGTATTTTAAACAACGGTGTGCAGAAATTCTGCAAAATGTTGTCCCCGAAGCGGTGATCAAAGATGACACGGATTTATTCTATCTCCATCAGTTGATTAAGAATGAACCTGTTGATCTGCTGGTGAGCAATGTTTACGGCAAATATATTGCTCGTGCTGAGGACCTCCCCTTTGTCCGCTTTGGTTTCCCGATTTTAGACCGGGTGGGCCACAGTTACTTCCCCACTTTGGGATATCAGGGGAGTATCCACCTGCTGTGCAATATCCTCAATACCCTGCTGGAACGCAAAGATCGGGATGATCCTGATGAGGTTTTTGAGTTAGTTCTTTAAGGTTGTTCTTTGTTCTTGGTTCTTTGTTCTTCGGGCAAATGACCAATCCCCAAGAGTCTCAACACCTAATCATTCACTAACAGAAACCGGGTTTCTGGCAAAGACTTAAAAATAATCCCCACTGTGGATAAGTAACCCGGTTTCTCACTCCCAAAATAGCGAACACTAGAAAGATCATGAGTAAGTTACAAAAACCCAAACACCATATTTTCGTTTGTGCCTCGTTTCGTGCGGGGGGAGAGGCCCAGGGCGTTTGCGATCGCAAGCAAGCCAAATCCCTCATCCAGTACCTCGAAAATGAAATTGTTGATCGCGGTTTAGATGATGTTCTTATCTCCTCTACAGGATGTCTGAAACTCTGTGATCACGGGCCGGTAATGATGATTTATCCCGATAATTACTGGTACGGTGAAGTGAATGAAGACGCAATTGACGAAATTCTCGATGCGTTAGAAGAAGGCGAACCTGCATCTGATTATCTTTTTGCTAGTTAGCTGTCTCCTCATAGCCTTATTGAAAGGAGTTTCAGATTTAATTTAGTTCTATCTCTGCAACTCCTTTTTTTATTTAAGGGAACAGGGACTAGGGAACTGGGAACAGAAAGTAGAACGTAAGAAATTAACCCAAAACTAACAACGAACAACCTAAAACTAACAATAAATCCATGAATAATCCAATTTTAAAAGAACGTGCCGATCAAGTTCATCGTAAAGGAAATGCTCCTTTTCAAATATCCTGCGATCGTGATAGTTTAGCCGGGGCTGTGAGTCAACGTGCTTGCGTCTTTTGTGGGTCACGAGTAGTCCTTTATCCTATCGCAGATGCAGTCCATTTAGTTCACGGCCCCATCGGGTGTGCAGCCTATACTTGGGACATTCGTGGAGCATTATCTTCCGGGCCAGAACTCCACCGTCTCAGCTTTTCTACCGACTTACAAGAACGAGATGTTATTTTTGGTGGGGAAAAAAAGCTCACCAATGCTTTAAATGAACTCATTGATCGTCACCATCCCAATGCCGCTTTTGTCTATTCAACTTGCATTGTGGGCATTATTGGAGATGACCTAGAAGCCATTTGTAAGCGGATGAGCGAGGAAAAAGGCATCCCAGTGATTCCCGTTCAATCTGAAGGATTTAAAGGCAATAAACGGGCGGGATATAATGCCGCTTGTCGGGCTATGTCTCGCTTAGTGGGAACAGGAAATATTGACGATGTTTCCCCCCACAGTATTAATATTTTGGGCGATTTTAACTTAGCCGGAGAAATTTGGATTATTCGCCAATATTTTGAACGGATGGGACTACAAGTTGTGGCTAATATTACCGGGGATGGTCGTGTGGGAGATATTGCGCGATCGCATGGTGCAGCCGTCAATGTTGTACAATGTTCTGGGGCAACCCTAGACCTCGCTAAAATGATGAAAGAGGATTACAATATCCCCTATGTACGAGTGTCTTATTTTGGCGTTGAGGACATGGCCGAGTCTCTCTACAAAGTAGCCAATTTCTTCCCCGATGATCCCAGTATTTTAGAACAAGCAAAAGCCCTAGTCCGCGAAGAATTATCCGTCCTTTATCCCCAGTTACAAGCCTATCGCCAAGACTTAGAAGGGAAAAAAGCAGCCATTTATGTGGGGGGTGCATTTAAAGCATTTTCCCTAGTCAAAGCCTTTCGTTTATTAGGCATGAAAGTCGTTATGGTGGGGTCACAAACCGGGACAAGTGAAGATTATCAGGAACTTCACGAAATCACCGACGAAGGGACAATTATTGTGGATGACTCCAACCCCTTAGAATTATCAGCATTTTTACAAGAAAAAGATGTAGATATTTTTGTCGGCGGGGTAAAAGAGCGACCCATTGCCTATAAATTGGGACTGGGATTTTGTGACCACAACCACGAACGAAAAGAAGCCCTAGAAGGCTTTGTGGGAATGCTCAATTTTGCTAAAGAAGTGCATTCTACAGTCATGAGTCCAGTTTGGCGGTTTGTTCCCAGAAACAATAAATAGTTGATAGTTAATTTTGTTCTTTATTTTTTCTCATTGAATAAAGGTAGAAATTGGCTTTCTGAAATAACCGTGAATATTAACCGCAAAATGTAGAGAGAAACCCGGTTTCTAAGCTCTTATCAATCACCCACTACCCATCCCCAAGAAAATGACTAAAACTAAAAGCAACCAAACCAATAAAACCAACTACGTCTCAACGACTAACGCTTGTAAACTGTGTAAACCATTAGGAGCTTGTATTGCCTTTAGAGGGATTGAAAATTGTGTGCCTTACTTACACGGTTCACAAGGGTGTGCCACCTATATGCGGCGGTATATTATTAGCCATTTTCGTGAACCCATTGATATAGCGTCCTCCTCTCTGAGTGAAAAACACGCCGTTTATGGTGGGGGTCCAAATCTTAAAAAAGGGATACTCAATGTCATGGAGAAATATGAGGCAAAAATGGTGGGTATTGCCACAACTTGTCTCACCGAAACCATTGGCGATGATGTCCCACAATTCTTGTATGAATTTAATGAAGAATTTGGCGACCAAGGTTTACCCACCTTAGTTAATGTAGCCACCCCTAGCTACAGTGGGACGCACATGGAAGGATTTCACGCCACCGTCAAGGCCGTGATTGATCAATTAGTGGGAAAAACTGACATGAACACCATTGCAATTGCACCGAAAACCATTATCCCCAATGTTAATATTATTCCAGGACTGGTTTCCCCGGAAGACTTACGGCATTTGCGGGATATTTTAGAAGATTTTGGCATAGCAGGGACAATTTTGCCCGACTATTCCGACACCTTGGATGCTCCCGCCACGGATGAATATGCGAAAATTCCTGAAGGGGGGACTCCAGTGGCCGATATTGCACAGATGCACCAAGCCAAAGCGACATTAGAGTTTGGCCGAGTGTTGGCGGCCACAGGGAATACTGGAGGGGAATTATTGCGCGATCGCCATTCAGTCCCCCATTATGCGTTAGGATTGCCTATAGGCTTGCGGGAATGCGATCGCTTCTTTGCCACCCTCGAAACCACCACCGGACAACCCACCCCCCGCAAATATACCCAACGTCGAGGCCGTCTCGTCGATGCCTATGTAGATGGTCACAAATACATCTTTGGCAAGAAAGCCGTCGTTTATGGCGAAGAAGACCTCTGTGTAGCCATTACAGCATTTTTGGCAGAAATCGGCGTAAAACCCGTTCTCTGCGCCTCTGGGGGCAAAAGCGGGCATTTTCAAGAAGCCATCACCGCCGTTACCCAAGAACTATTACGCGAACCCCCCCTCGTCAAAGAAGGGTTTGACTTCTACGAAATAGCCGAAGAAATCGAACAATTGCAACCTGATCTCCTAATAGGGACAAGCAAAGGCTATCCCCTCGCCCGCAAATTACAAATTCCCCTCTTACGAGTCGGCTTCCCCATCCATGACCGTTTCGGAGGTCAACGCACCCTCCACCTCGGTTATCAAGGCACACAACGCCTTTACGACCAACTGGTGAACGCCGTCCTAGAGAAAAAACAAGCCGACTCCCCCGTAGGTTACGGCTATCTATAGTTGAGAGTTGAGAGTTGAGAGTTGAGAGTTGACAGTTAAATGACTGACAACTCCTCATCAACAACCAGAGACCAACACTTCTTTCTTCTCTAGCCTATCCCTGCATCACAGATTACCATTCCCTATTCCCTGTTCCTTCTTTTCACCCAAAAAGACTCATGACACTAACCATCAATTACGAAAACCATCCTTGCTTTAACCCTCAAGTTAAAGGCCAATTTGGGCGAGTCCATTTGCCCATTGCTCCGAAATGTAACATTCAATGTAACTATTGCAACCGCAAATATGATTGCGTCAACGAAAGCAGACCTGGAGTAACTAGCACCGTCCTTTCTCCCCCCCAAGCCGTGCATTACATGGAACAGGTGCTAGCCAAAGAACCCCGCATCACCGTCGCCGGAATTGCCGGGCCCGGTGATCCCTTCGCCAATGCCGAGGAAACCCTCCAAACCATGCGCTTATTGCGGCAGAAATACCCCGAATTAATCCTCTGCCTCTCCACCAACGGCCTCAACCTCAAACCCGAATATATCACCGAAATCGCCGAAATTGGCGTATCTCACGTCACCGTAACCATCAACGCCATCGACCCAGAAATTACCCGGAAAGTCTATCGTTGGGTGAGAGATGGCAAAACCGTCTATCAGGGACGCAAAGGAGCAGAATTGCTCTTACAACGGCAATTAACCGCCATTCAAAACCTCAAAGCCGCCAATATTATCGTCAAAGCCAACTGTATCGTTATTCCAGGAGTAAACGACCATCATATTGTTGAAGTAGCCCGCAAGATGAAAGAATTAGGGGTTGATCTATTCAATGCCATGGCCATGTTCCCCACTGCGGATACCCCCTTCGAGTCTCTCATTGAACCCGATAATCGGATGATGAATAAAATTCGCAAGGAATGCGAAGAATATTTACCGCAAATGCGCCACTGTACACGCTGTCGAGCAGATGCGGTGGGGTTACTGGGGGCAGACCAGTCGGAGGAGTTTCACGGGTGTCTATTGGCCTGTGCTAAGAAAACCATCCCTACGGAGTCCACAACCCGCCCTTATGTAGCGGTAGCCACCTATGAGGGGGTTTTGGTCAATCAACATTTAGGCCAAGCGGAACAAGTGCAAATTTGGCAAGAAACCGAACAAGGGTTTCAATTGGTTGAAGAACGCTTAACCCCAGAACCGGGGACAGGGTTTGAACGGTGGCAAAAGTTAGCCAATGCTCTCCCAGACTGTCGCGCTTTATTGGCCAGTAGTATTGGTGAGAATCCCAAACAGATTTTACAACGCTGTGGAGTCACTCCGGTAGAAATGGAGGGATTTATCGAGATCGGGTTAAAAGCAGTGTATAACGGGGATGATCTCTCAAAGTTAAAACGCAAACGTCCTGTGGTGGGTGTAGTGAAAGGCCAAGGTTGTGGAGGTGATGGTTTAGGGTGTGGGTAGGATTTTGGGTTGTTGTTTGTTGTTTGTTGGTGAAAAAGGGAACAGTAAACAGTAAACAGTAAACAGTAATGTTGTTTGTTCTTGGTTCTTTGTTCTCCCCCAGAGGGAGGAGAGAGAATAGAGGAGAGAGGATAGAGAAAAAATTACAGACTACTCACTTCTCACTTCTCACTTTTCTCTCCTCACTTCTTCCCCCCCCATCTCCTCCATCTCCCCTATCTCCCCTATCTCCCCCATCTCCCCCATCTCCTCCCTATCAACTCTCAACTATCAACTCCCTCAATGGGAACAATCCCATCGGGTGATTCCAAGGGGAGGGTAGAGGTTTATACTAGATACAGTACACCTTCGTGATCAGGAGAAACGATAGAAAGAATGGAACAACTTGCTAATTTACTACCCCACGCGATTACTGAACTTTATGCCTCTGCCGCACGTAACCATAAGTTAACCCTAGCAGATCGCTACGGACTGCAAACGGCGATTCTTGAAGGGCATTTAACTCAAGAGGAAGAATGGACTTTAAATCGTATTCTGCGTGCAGTGTGGCGGCAGGATATTGAATGGGATACGACGGCTTAGTTCTCTCACTTAAACAACCATTTTCTTGTTTTGTTTGAGAGATGATTTTTCCTAGGTGATCTTCTGTTTATTGAGCAATGGGGGTTCTGTTGTATTGGTGAAACTGCTCTGCAAATGTAGCTTGTCCACTCTACGTCTGTGATGAACCGTGATGATTGACTCCCATTGCAATTAATAATCAACAATTAATAATCAACAATTAACAATTCATATGCAATTCCCTTGATTTGGATTAAATCAATATAAATTATCTATATCATTATTCAGTTCCGTTAATTCTCGAATCTTTTGTTGATATTCCCCATTAATAGTTTGTAATTCTTCATTAAACTTCAAAGGGCTTTTTACGTCTGTAACACTACCTTCATTTATCGTTGGTATTCAGTTTAATTACAGACCACAGAGCCAAGTGCTGGCGTTTACACTTGGGTGTGATGACCCTCTCAAGGTAGCCTACCTTTTTACAGGATTTATGGCTGAGTCTGCACGCTCGTCCCTTTCTAAGTCAACAAAAATTGAACAAT
>NZ_JAQMSD010000311.1 GCF_028330525.1 Spirulina sp. CS-785/01 | reverse complement strand
TTCCCTATCCTCCCCATCTCCCCTATCTTCCCTATCTCCTCCATCTTCCCTATCCTCCCCATCTCCCCTATCTCCCGACTCCCCTATCAACTATTTCCCTTGACGGAGACGGTTGAGTTGATCGATGGTATCTCCAATGACGGCGGTGAGGTTGCGACGGGTTTCGATGTGGTTTTCTTGTTCTTGTTTGAGGGCTTCTAAGGCGCGATCGCGCTCTTGAATCACTTCAATTAACTTTCGTTTATAATCCTCTTGGGTCTGTAACGAGACTAACTCCGCCTCAATAGCCGCCTCAATCCCATTTTGATTGACATTTTCCGGGGTGAGCGTACCTTGGAGTTGGTGTAACTGTTCCGTCACCTGCTGTAAATCATCCGCCGCCAACTGCGCCTCGGTGCGGCGTTGACGAGCCTCAATATTATACAGTTTACGCCAATGGGTCGCACTCTCTTGTGCAGCATTGCGATCGCGCTCTACCTGGGCCAGTTGTTGGCGTAATGTCCGAATTTCTGCCAACCACTGCATCAATTCCTCGCTCATATTGTCCCGTCTCTCCTTCATGGGTGTCGCCCTCACCCTCTACTTTATACGACAACCCCCTTCATTTCTCCGAAATTCAGCAAGCCAGTACAATGAAAATGTGCCAGGGGATAATCACGAATGGGAGCTAGGCTACGGCGATTTATTTTATTCTTCTTTTATCTCAATCGGCAGACGATTGGGACTACCATTGCCAGTATCTTCCGCCACCGCTTTGCAGGGTTGGCGGCAGAAATTGCCTATAATGCCATGTTGGCCTTTTTCCCGGCCCTCTTAACCCTCATTACCGCCATTTCCCTGTTTGAGGAGAATTTTGCCAACTTGGTGCGTAATCTCCTGATTCAGTTTATGGGGGTACAAGCTCTCGAAGATGAGTCCGTCCAATCCACACTCCGGGATTTAGCCACCAATTTTCGCATTATTGCCCCCGACTTAGCCTGGCAACTGCTGACGAATTTTGTTGAGGAGTTAACCCAAGTCAAAAGCACCAGTCTCTTTTCTCTCAGTTTTATCGCCGCTATTTGGATCTCCTCCTCTGCCCTAGGGGCCACTATGAATGCCCTTGATCATATCCACCAACTCCCCCGGCGCAAACGTCGTCCGTTTTGGAAAGCCAAATTAGTCTCCATTCTCCTCACCCTAGGCAGTATTTTCCTCTTAGTCGTTGCCTCTTTTCTGGTGTTAATTAGCGGTTCGTTAGTGCGGTTTGTCAGTCGGATGATCGAGTATATCCCCCTCCAAGAGTCAGAACGGGGGGCCGTGTTACTCCTCCAACTGTGGCAAACCTTAAACTGGCCGCTGGCGTTTACCATTGTCATTCTCGCCTTTGCTTTAATTTATCGCTTTGCCCCCAGTTATTGGCATAAAGGCAATCCCATTTTACCTGGGGCAATTTTAGCCGCCTTGTCGTGGTTGGGCATTTCTGCCCTCTTTCGGAGCTATGTGGACAATTTTGGCGCGTATAACAAGGTTTATGGGGCAGTTGGGGCGGTAATTGTTCTCATGTTGTGGTTTTATTTAACGGCCTTAGTGATGCTCATTGGGGGACAATTAAATGTCACCGTGGGGGAGGCCATGCGTCATCATGCGAAAATCCGACGAAAACAGCGATCGCAACCTCCCCCCAATCAATCCCCCCAAGATAGTCCCTCTCCTCTAGAAAAATGACCCATGGGAGATGGGGGAGATGGGGGAGATAGGGGAGATGGGGGAGATGGAGTGGCCACTAGATTAATTGTATTTTGTGATTGAAAATAAATGACACTAGATTATCTTCCATGCCTAACCTGAAACGTCTCCAGTCTCTGAGTCACTTACTCGATAATGCTATTCCTATCCCAGGGACCTCTTACCGAGTCGGCCTTGATCCTATCTTGGGATTTATTCCCGCAGCCGGCGATTATGTGAGTGCAGGGTTTTCGGGCTATATTCTCCTAGAAGCCGCAAAAATGGGAGTCCCCAAAGCCACTCTAGTCCGAATGTTGCTGAATATTGTGGCGGATACCCTAGTGGGGACAATTCCCGTTTTGGGGGATATTTTCGATTTTGCTTGGAAAGCCAACCAGCGCAATTTAATCCTCCTTGAAAGCCATCTGGCCTCCCCCCAAAGCCAATCCCAAGCAGATCAGGGCTTCGTTTGGCTATTATTAGCGGGTTTATTCCTCCTAGTGACTATCTTACTGTTGTTGACGCTGGGGGGCGTTGTTTGGGTGGGAAATCGACTGTTGAGTTAAGGTTATATCCCAAACTCCTCTGAGAAAGTGTGAACTTGATCAAAGGTTCTATTGTCGGATAGAGTAGCCTGCTAGAAGCATAAGTTTGTCTGAACCATCTGATCATCAATTACCGATTACCGATTACTGCTCTAAACGCAAATGCGACTTTTGCCCCTGCTTTGTTTTTACCTCACCCTTCTGTTAACGGTCAGTTGTACCGCGTCTGACGGGGACTCCGAACCCACAGCGAGTCCTTCTGCGACAGCACCGGAGATGCGGCAAATTCCTGCGGTGGTACAAGAGGTGACGGTGGAGAAAGGGGAGTCTCAAACTGTTCAAATTCAAGTAAAGGGGGAGTTCCAAGATGGGTGTGATGTTCCCATTCAGGTGAAACAAAGTCGAGAAAATCAAGTCATTAATATTCAGCTTTATCGGGAGTTACCGAAGGATATTGCCTGTGCTTCTGTGATTACGGAGTTTGAGAAGGAGATTGCTTTAGAGGGGGGGTTGGCCAGTGGGACTTATACACTGGATGTCAATGGGGAACTGGAGGAGATCACAATTAACAATTAACAATTAACAATTAACAATTAACAATTAACAATTAACAATTAACAATTAACAATTAGTTCTTTGTTGCTATCTGACTTGCTGCTTTGTGTTCTTTGTGTCTTTGTGGTTCAACCGTCAACTATCAACTATCAACTATCAACTATCAACTCCTCCATCTCCCCACTCCCTCGCCTAGTAGCGAATTTGCAACGTGACAGAAGCTCGCACCGTTTGTTCCCCTCCAACAACGGGAGTTTCACTGGCATCTTGGCTTTCTAGGGCAGGTTGAGCCATGCGTTGTGGGAGAGGACGGGGGGCGGTGGCGTTGTTAATGCTGATAGTGATAATTTCTTGGGAACTTAAATTTAAGCTCTCTAAGACCACCTTAGCCTGTTCTCTGGCCGCTTGGGTGGCGTTTCGGAGGGCTTCTTCTTGGGCGTTGGCAATGGCCGCATCAGTCGCTGTGAAGGAAATGCCATCAATGCGGGTTGCTCCGGCTTCTACGGCGGCATCCATGACTTGTCCGGCTTGTTCGGTCGGTAGGCGGCAACTTACGGTATTTGTGCCAATATAGCCCTGTAATTGCCGTTCTCCGTCATTGTAACGGTAGTTGGGACGCAGTTGGATGCCTGTGGTTTGCAGTTGTTCAACTTGGCGATTTCTGAGCAATTCCACCACATTTGAAGACCGTTGCGCGACTTCTTCTTGTACCGTTTGCGCATCGTCTCCTTCGACTTCCACGCCTAAACGCACTGACGCGAGGGTGGTGGGGATTTTTTCCTCTCCTTCTCCCGTAACGGTTAATGTCCGTAATAGTTGCTCTTGGGCAGCGATAGGGGAGGGCAAGAGCCAATCAATGGCCGGAACGGTTAACACTACCAGTAAGGTTAATGCGAATAGCCTTGGTTTAACTGTAATGGGATTACTCATAAGTTGAATGGGTGAAACTCTATCAGCGATGTTAAACCAAAAGCATCCTCACCTTTACGGAGTTTCAGTTTTGTTGACAGTCCACGCCCTAGAAGGAAGTGGATTCTTTCTTTATTGCCAGAAGACCCTCGCTTTCAGCGACGGGATGAATTGCGACACTTTTGGTTAACAGATTGACAAGAATAATATATACTGTGAACGATAACTGTCTGCGGTGGGACACATCGTGGACATACAAGAAAATGTCTGGGGAGAGGATGCGACGGGGATTCGCCTCAAGGCGAGTCTAGTTGGCACTCGTAGAAGCAGAAAATTTCACCCGTGAGAGTGGGAATCCCACGTGGGACACGCGGGACTTGGTAGAATAGATCATTAACGATAAAACACTTAACTCAGGAGTCGGAGATGCTCACGCTTAAAATTATTGTTTATTTAGTGGTTGCCTTTTTTGTCGGTCTGTTTGTCTTTGGCTTATTATCCAATGACCCAGCCCGGAATCCTAGCCGTAGTGATCTGGAATAATACTAGAACGATTAGCCAAAACGTTTGGTAATAACCGACTGGTAATAATCGACAAACGCGAATGCTGGGGGTTGTGTTAACCCCCTTTTTGCTGCGCTCTGGCCAATCCTTAACGGGGGGTTGGGGCGATCATTTCCGGGTTCAAGTCCGATTTGAGGATATTGTAGTCAAGATCGGCTAGGCTAATAGACTAGCAACCCTCCCAATTGAGTCAAAATGTTTCCATTTGTTCTTCCTCCTCTTGAACCTGTGTGGCTGCAAGCACCGCTTATTTTGGATGTCACGTCAACGAACTTATGGTCTAGCAGCGATAGTTTTGAGGAGTTGGTGCTTACTCTCCCTGGGAAGAATAACTCATACGGAAGTCTGGTTCAATCTTTGCCCCTTTCTTCAACCTCTTGCGCGACTGAAGGTTTAACGTTTAATCCATCCTGTCTGATGGCTTTAGAATCGTTTAATCAGGAGACTCAGGTAATTATATCTAACCCCCAACACCGATTACGTCTTGGGGAGAATCGGGAACATTCCGTCTGGGAAACCACTCCTGAACCCTTAGATACGCATAATGAAATCACTGCCAACTCTATGGTGACACCTGATATTCCTCATTCACCACCGCCTCAACCGACGCTTTCTATCAGTCAGCCCGCAGAAGTCTCAGAAATGCCTCCCAACCTTGTTGGGGAGGGTGTCACCCCTGCGCCAGAAAATTTTTCCCCTGAAAGTAGTGATGCACCTGTTGCGGAGTCTTCTTCGTTGGGTGAACCGATGTCGGTGGGTTATCCCTCCTCAGTGTCTCCGTCTTCGAGTTCTCGGTCTCTGTCTGCTCCCCCCACGCCATCATCCCCTAAAGTAGAATTTGGGGATCATCCCCCTATTGATGCGTTAGCTAACCAAAAGGCGACTTCTTCTACTGATGAAAAGGTTCAAGTGAATTGGTTTCAGGATGAGTCGTCTGAGTCAGTGTGGTCGATTCATGGGGGGCCGATTCACCGTATTATTACTCAAGAACGGGATGGTGATAGTCGTGAGTTTAATTTAGAACAACGGCCAGAGGATGAGGATGCTCTAGAAGACAATACGCTAGAGAATAGAGAAGATAGTCTAGAGGATGATGAGGATAGTCTAGAGGACAATGCGCTAGAGAACAGAGAGGGGACGCTAGAGGATGAAGAAGATATTTTAGAGGATGCGGAAGATAGTCTAGAGGATGAAGAAGATATTTTAGAGGATGCGGAAGATAGTCTAGAGGATGAAGAAGATATTTTAGAGGAGGAGGAGATTCCCGAATCCCTTGCACCTCCTTCTCCTTCTACTCCTGATCCGTCTGGCATTATTGAGATTAAGGCAGACCGACAAGAGTATAATCAACAACAACGGGTTGTCACTGCACAGGGGGATGTGGTGGTGCGGTTTGCCAGAGGGGTTTTAACTGCCGATCGCGTTCAAATTAATTTACCCAATCGTTTTTTGTGGGCCGTGGGAAATGTGGCGTTGCGACGAGGGCAGCAAACGATACGGGGGGAGGAGTTTGAATATCAATTGGTGCAAGATGAAGGGATTGTGCGTCAGGCCAGTGGGGAAATTTATCAACCAACGACGGGACGAGATTTAGATTTTACTCAGACGGGAATTGCGGCGACGGATATTACCCCGAGTCGTCCGTTAAGCGATCGCCTCTTACAACAACAACCCGTCCGAAATATTAGTCCGGCCTCAGGGTATCAGTTTAGCGTCGGTTCAATTCGCCAGGTGGAAGGATTGACCAGTGTTCCCACCACCGGAACAAGTGGTGATGTCAAACGATTCCGGTTTGAAGCGGATTATATTGAGTTCGATTCTGAGGGATGGTGGGCCAGAAATATCCGCCTCACCAATGACCCCTTTTCCCCCCCAGAGTTAGAAATACGGGCCGATACGGCGGAATTTAACCGCTTGAATGAGTTTCAAGATGAAATTCTCACCACAAATTCTCGGATTACTTTTGATCAGGGGTTATCTTTACCGATTTTCCAAGATCGGATTTTAATTGACCGACGACCGGACCAAGCAGGGTTATTCAATATTGGCTTTGATGATGATGAACGGGGGGGATTTTTTATTGAACGGAAGTTCACGATTTTGCAGACTCCTAATGTTGCTTGGACTGTCACCCCCCAATATTATGTACAACGGGCTTTGTTTGATGAAAGTGCCTTTGATCCTAGTGTGTTTGGGTTGAAGACGGGACTCAGTGTTATTTTTAGTGAACGAACCCGTTTAATTGGGTCTGCGGAAGTGACCAGTATGCGGTTAGAGGATTTTGAGGATAATTTCCGGTCTAGTGTCCGGTTGCGTCATCTTATTGGGTCTTTGGACCGACCTCATACGCTGACCGCAGAATATAGTTTCCGCGATCGCCTGTTTAACGGTTCATTAGGATTCCAAACTGTACAAACCAGTTTTGGGGCAGTGTTAACCTCTCCCAATATTGTTTTAGGAGATACGGGAATTAACTTAAGATATCAAGGAGGAATTCAGGTTGTCACCGCCAATACAGACCGTTCCGACCTCCTCGCCGATGAACGAGAAAACAACCGCATTACTCTCACTCGTTATCAAGGGGTTGCCTCTCTCAGTCGTAATTTTACCCTCTGGGAAGGAGAAGGACTTCCCCCAACTCCGACGGAAGGGTTACGCTATACCAATCAGCCTGTTGTGCCTTATTTACGACTCAATACCAAGGTGACAGGGTTAGCAAGTCTTTATAGTAGTAATGACACCCAAGAAGCCTTAACAGGAAGTATTGGGTTAAGTGGACAAATTGGCCATTTTTCCCGTCCGTTTTTGGATTATACAGGGTTTAATATTAGTTATTCTCAATCTGCTGTCGGTGAGCTTTCTCCTTTCTTATTTGACCGGATTGCTGATCGTCGTCGTCTCTCGTTTGGGGTGACTCAGCAAATTTATGGGCCGTTTCGGTTTGGGTTTCAAAGTTCGATTAATTTAGATACTAATGAAGAAATTAGCACAAATTATATCCTAGAATACAGTCGCCGCACCTACAATGTTCAGTTACGATATAATCCGGTGGTTGGTCTGGGATCATTTTTAATTCGCATTGGTGATTTTAACTGGTTAGGAACAGGTGAACCCTTTGGAGGAAGTGGAGTTCGTCCCGTGGTTCAAGGGGTGACACAATGATCAATAAACAATAAACAATTAGCAATAAGTAATTAGCCATTAAAAACTGGTAAGTATTCAGATATGTAGGTTGGGTGAAGCGTAGCGTAACCCAACACCCCTAACAATTATGAATTATCCATTATCAATTATCCATTATTTATTATCCATTTTCTTTGACAAATTCAGAGACAGTGGCAACAAATTTATGGGTTGCTTCATAGGGGAGAACGTTGCGGCCTGGGATGATGCGGCCTGTTCCTTGTTTTAAATGGTCTAGATAGCCTTTTAACCGTTGTTCGGCGGTTTCTTGTTTGCCTTCTTTACTAATACTTGATGCCGCTTCTCCGAAGACGAGGAGGGTAGGATGGGGAATGGTCTCTATTTTTTCTTGGTAATTTTGTCGCCAAAATCCTGATAAGAAAGAAAAGACAGCATGACGACTGGCGGCATTATTTGCACCAATTTTTAGTTGTTCTAACCATTCTGCATCAACATCGGTGGTTTTCTCGAATAATTGGCGAATGGAAAAGGATTCTAGAAAACTTCGGCGGCGGGCATAGCGAAAAAATAAGTTGCCCAAGGGGGTATTAAACAAATTCCAAGCGAATATATGGCGACTTTCTGGGGTGGGGGTTTTCATTAATTCCCAAGCGGGTGGCCCGGAGGCAACTAAACCTTTGATTAAGTTGGGAAATTTATGACTACAATAAATCCCTACAGGCATTAAGGCCCCTTGGGCGATGAGAATACTGGGTTTTTGTACAATATTTTCTGCAAAATATTTGAGTTGATCTGCCCAGTCTTCAGGATAGTAAGCGACGCGAGGCATGGCACTTTCTCCACATCCTAATAAGTCGGGATTATAGATGGGGTTTGTGTTGCCTTGGTTATACCATTCTTTAATAAATCGCTGCCAAAATTGCCGGGATAATCCCACCCCAATGGGATGAATTAAAATTAAGGGAGTCCCCGGATCATCGGCGTTATGGGTTTCGTAAGCACATTTATATTTTTGCCAAGTATAGTATTGTGTCATTTTTGGTTTGTTGTTGGTTCTTGGTTCTTGGTTAGGACAGAAACCGGGTTTCTAGCCAAATTTATCATCTTTTCTCACAAGTTTATAAAGAAACCCGGTTTCTTAGCACCTATTATCAATTATCCATTACCCATAACCAATTTCTAAAAATTGTTTAATTTCTTGCCAAATTTGGGGCATGACGTTGCTGAGGGTGTGATCACTGTCTAGTTCAATTAAAGTGGTCCAGGGACGGTTTTGGCAATAGGTTTGAGAGGCTTGGAGGGGGATGACATCATCGTGGATGCCGTGGAGGATGAGGGTGGGGATGTCGCGGTTTAAGCTGGCTTCGGGGTATTGTTGCAGATCGCTGATAAATTGGTAATGGAGGGGGATTTCTCGTTGTTCGGCGTAGTGATAGACGGGGTGATAACCGGAGGTTTGCCATTGTTGGAGGGTGTCTGGGCCCAGTTTGGGCAACCAGTGACGCAGAAAGCCAAAGGCTGGGGCTAAACCGATAATTTGCTTGACTTGAGGGCAAAGTTGTGCTATGAAAGCGGCGGTGAGTCCGCCGAAACTGGACCCGATGAGGGTAACGGGGATGTCGGTGGGGGGGAGGAAGGTTTTAACTTGTTGGAGTTGTCGGGTGAGGGTGAGGTGGGAGAAGTCTCCTTGGTTGAGATCAAGGATGTAGAGGGGGATGTCACATTCGGTAAAGCGATCGCACAAATACTGAGCTTTGGCCGATTTGGGGCCGGAGGCAAAACCGTGTAGATACAGATAATAACTCAAGAGTCTTGTTTATTCTGGGTCGTCCGGATTCATTGTACGACTAATCGCCGTCGCTGCGACCGACTTTAATTAAGGGGAGTTGGAAAAGGGGAACGGTAAAGGTAACGGTTGATCCCAAACTTTCCCCCATGCTGAAGAAATTAATATCCCCTCCCATGGTTTCGATGAGTTTTTGGGAAATGGCCAGTCCTAACCCAGTCCCTCCGTAGGATTTCGTGCGTGATCCATCGACTTGGCTAAAGTTTTGAAAGAGTTTGTCGAGTTTATCGAGGGGGACTCCAATTCCGGTGTCTGCGACGCGAATTTTCACGATTCCGGGGAATTCTTTGTCGTTGAAGGTGATTTTACCTCGTTTAATTTCTGCGCTGATGGTGACTCCCCCTTCGTGGGTGAATTTAATGGCATTGCCGACTAGGTTAAGCATCACTTGTAGCAGACGTTGGTAGTTGCCGTAGAGTAAAACGGGTTCACGGGTGGGGGGCCGTTGAATTTCAAAGGTGAGGTTTTTGTGTTCGGCCAGCGATCGCGCTTTATTCTCCACATCTTCGCACAAGTCATCCAGGGAGACATCCGCAAAATTAAGCTCCATTTTCCCGGCTTCAATTTTGGCAATGTCGAGGATATCATTAATTAAATTCAAAAGATGTAACGCCGATTTATGGGCTTCTTCAAGAAATCCCCGTTCTTCTTCGGAGTCATCGGCCAGATCATCGAGAATTAACTTTAAAAAGCCAATAATCCCATTGAGAGGAGTCCGCAATTCGTGGGAGGTACTAGCGAGAAACTCACTTTTCATGCGGGATGCGTCTTCGGCTTTGACTCGCGCTTGTTCGAGTTCATTATAAAGGGTAGCGTGAGCAATGGCCGTTCCCACATGGGTGGATAGTTCTCGCACTAACTCAATTTCGGACTCACTCCAATGGCGAAAATGATCGCATTGTTGCAGACAAATCAGCGCGTTTCGTTGATGTTGATAAAAAGTGGACACCACCAATAAAGATTGGGGATCCCCATCTTGGGCATCTTCGATATAGTCAAGGGCAATGGGTTCATCGGTATGTAACGCTTGGGCTAAATAGGGCTGACTGCCCAAGATTAAATGTTCCCCTAACATGGACTTAAAGGGTTTTTGGCAGTATTCGGCCTCCACTTTCATCCGTTGGTTTTTGCCCTCGTAGGAAATAATTAAACACCGAGATAGTCCTAATGCGTCCCCTAGACTATGAACGGTTTGTTGCCAGATGGTCTCTAAATCAAGGGTGCGGCGGATATTACGAGCAATGTGTGTTAAAAGATTGTGATAGGGGTTGCGGCGGATGCTGCGGGCAATTTGAGTAATGAAATCTTGATAATTATCATTGGGGGTGGGAGTGGTGGAGGATTGGGGGGCTTTGGCGATCGCATCTTGATCCAGCAAACTCCCCACCACTAAAACCGACGTGATTCGCCCTTCTTGTCGCAAAATCGGGCTAATCATCAACTCAAAGGGCAATGTTTCCTCACCACAGCGAAATAAGCAAAAATAGCTTTCTGGTAAGCGACGTTCCATCACCCGTTGAATGGCCCCTTGATAATCCTCCCATGCTTCGGGAAAAAATAACTGATTCCCCCCTTCTTTTAACAGTTGTTCCGGGGACAAACCATAGTCTGGGGCGAACTTCCAGAAAAATGACAGATATTCACCCGATAGTCCTTGAGTGTAGATCAACTCTGCACCCAAATCCTGCAAGCCGACTGGATTCTCTTGTGCAGGAGAAGCTGTCATAACATTTAACCTACTCGCATAACAGTTATACAAAAGGGGGGTTAACGCTGGAAAGACCCGTGTTAACCCAGTCGGATTAACCAATTCGGATGGCTGTACTGACCTGTCAATATTCTAGCTTACTGTTTCCTAGGTACAACAAGGCCAATCCACCTCCTCGCCTCAGATGAACCGAGAAAATTGCCAAACAGACGAGTGGGGGAAGCAGACAGACAGACCATCCACTCTATTCCCCCCATTGACCTCGTTAGTCATTCCACTCACCCCGAGGGGGGACAGGAGGATTCCGTCTGAAAGTCCGGGTTAAATCATCATCTCGTTCTCGTTCCCCCCTCAACCACTGCTTAATGGCAGTTTCAATAATCCGACTAGGGTCTTCACTGAGATGCTTGAGTTGATCCAGTAAATCCGAATCCAACTGGATCGATACCTCAACCTTCTCAGCTAAACGTTGAGATTGGGTAGCATTCGCATTAGCATTATCATTCATAACCTATTTCGATTGCGCGGATGGCAATTCAATGTTTAACGTTTGTTTATGGGTTTAATTCAATTGTACAAAACTCTTGGAGCAAGCCGCCTCTCTTACCCCCGATTTACCAGTAGGCAAAATAAATATTACAATAAATGAAGTTTCAGAAATCTGCAAGTTGCCAGTTTTACCCCTATGACCAATGCTCCCGTTTCTCGAATTCGTAATTTTTGCATTATTGCCCACATCGACCACGGCAAATCCACCTTGGCCGACCGTCTGTTGACCGTGACCGACACGGTGGCGAGTCGGAAAATGCAAGACCAGTTTCTCGACAATATGGACTTGGAACGGGAACGGGGCATCACTATTAAGCTACAGGCCGCCAGGATGAATTACACGGCCTCCGATGGCAAGGAGTATGTTCTCAATTTGATTGATACACCAGGTCACGTGGACTTTTCCTATGAGGTGTCCCGGTCTTTGGCCGCTTGTGAGGGGGCCCTATTGGTGGTGGATGCCTCTCAGGGGGTAGAAGCGCAAACCTTGGCCAATGTGTATTTGGCCTTAGAACATGATTTAGAGATGATCCCGGTTCTGAATAAAATTGACTTACCGGGGGCTGAACCCGATCGCGTCATTGAAGAAATTGAAGAAGTGGTGGGGTTAGACTGTACTGGGGCCATTCACGCTTCGGCCAAACAAGGCATTGGGGTGGATGAAATTCTCGAATCCATTGTTCATCTGGTTCCCCCACCCCAAGATACCGTCGATCAACCCCTACGGGCTTTGATTTTTGATAGTTATTATGACCCCTATCGGGGCGTGATTGTCTATTTTCGGGTCATGGATGGGAAACTGAAAAAAGGCGATCGCGTCCGTCTCATGGCCTCCAAAAAAGAATACGATATTGATGAACTAGGCATTCTCTCCCCCAACCAAATCCAAGTCGAAGACCTCCACGCCGGAGAAGTGGGCTATTTCGCCGCCGCCATCAAAGCCGTAGAAGATGCCCGTGTCGGGGACACCATCACCCTGGCCAACGCCCCAGCCCCCAACCCCTTACCCGGTTATACGGAAGCCCGGCCCATGGTCTTTTGTGGTCTATTCCCCACCGACTCCGATGAATATGCCGATTTACGGGATGCCCTGGAAAAACTAAAACTCAACGACTCGGCCTTAAACTACGAACCGGAAACCTCTAGTGCTATGGGCTTTGGCTTCCGGTGTGGGTTCTTAGGCTTATTACACTTGGAGATTGTCCAAGAACGCTTAGAACGGGAATACGGCCTAGATTTAATCACCACGGCCCCTTCTGTAATTTATCGAGTGACGAACCTAGAAGGGGAAGTCTTAGAAATTGAAAATCCCAGCTTACTCCCTCCCCCCCAAGAACGAGAAAAAATCGAAGAACCCTACATTCACCTCGAAATTATTACCCCAGAGGAGTATGTGGGGACATTGATGGAGTTGTGTCAGACACGACGGGGCATTTTCAAAGATATGCGCTACTTCACCACCACGCGCACCACGTTAGTTTATGAAATTCCTCTCGCGGAAGTGGTCACCGACTTTTTCAACCAACTGAAATCTCGGTCTCGCGGTTATGCCAGCATGGAATATCATCCCATTGGGTATCGCGCCGATCATCTCGTTAAACTAGATATTCGGGTGAATAGCGAACCCGTGGACTCTCTAGCCATGATTGTCCATCGAGATAAAGCCTATCCCACCGGACGGGCATTAGTGGAGAAATTAAAAGAATTAATCCCCCGTCATCAGTTTAAAATTCCCGTACAAGCGGCCATTGGCTCTAAAATTATCGCCAGTGAACACATTCCCCCCTTGCGTAAAGATGTGTTAGCCAAATGTTACGGCGGCGACATCTCCCGCAAGAAGAAACTCCTGCAAAAGCAAGCCAAAGGGAAAAAGCGCATGAAAGCCATCGGGACGGTAGATGTTCCCCAAGAGGCGTTTATGGCGGTGTTACAGATTGAGAATAATTAATGGTGCAGTCAATTCCTGCTAGCGAGGTTCAGTTTCGTCAACTCAAGCAAAAGTTTGACCTTCAACGAGTTGATGATCCCCAATTTTTCCCAGAATGGTCTGAAGTTCAGATCAGTTTATCAGACTCCGAACAACAGACCTTAGATCGAGTCAAAGAAAACTATTCTGAACTGATGGAAGACCCACCCATGCTGGAAAATACAGTCAAAATGGTGGTCTTGTCTCCGTTGTTAGATTTAGCCGGATTTTATCGTCAACCCTTCCAGTTAAAAACCGAACCTAGTGTCGCGTTAGAACTAGAAGATGCAGGGAAAATCATTCGAGGTCGAATTGATGTCTTAGTCGAGAGAAACCGTCTTTGGTTATTGGTTATTGAGTCCAAACGCAGTGATTTTTCCGCCATTCGCGCTATCCCCCAAGCATTAGCCTATATGTTAAGTAATCCCCAAGGAAATTTCCCCACCTTTGGGTTAATTGCCACGGGGAGCGAGTTTTTATTTTTAAAAACAGTCCGAGACCCGACAGCACAGTATGGGAATTCGCGGTTATTTTCCTTAATCAATCCAGGAAATGAGTTATATTTGGTGTTACAAATTCTCAAAGATTTAGGTCAGCGAGTTATTGATTAATAAAGTGTATAAATACTATTTACTCTTGTTCAGGGAGTGCTAAAATTTCATCTTCAATAAGTTCCGGTAATTTATCAGTATGGACGTGCAAATGTGTGATAGAACCTGTTAACTCAGCAAGGATATCTCCTTTTTGTTCTTCAGTTAAATTAGCAAGTTTTAATTGAGTTAAAAGAAAAATGACAGTTTCACATTCTTCTCCTAACTCATCTAGTAAGGTTGCTAAGGTAGAATTAACGGCTAAAGATTTTTGTGAATTATAAATCATTTTCCTCGATTTAAACGTTTTTCTGCTCTAGCTCAACTTTTTTCTAGTCCTTTTATTTCGCGTAACCAATAATTAATCAAATTTTGGTCGGGATTTTCCTTATTTTGTTCATCAGTAATTTTTTGATAATGAATTTGAATTTGTCGTCTGATACTTGCAACAGATTTACGAAACTTCTTTTTAGACAAAACTAAATTTATTCAATTGATGGATGTTTTAATTTAATGGTTTTAGGATTTGTATTTTATTAAAAAGTAATAGCTCGAGCAACATGAGTTTTACTATTGAAAGTTTCTCCTATTTTTTAAGGTTTAACTAAACAGAGTTGTAACTAAACCAATATAATTGAATACCTTGTAATTTACCTAAACCTATCTTAGGTTTAATCCATAATAACACGAGTCCATAAACCAAAACTCGTAAAAAACGCAGTAAAAACACCCAAAACGGTGCATATCGACGCAGGGTGAGTAAATAACTGTAGGTGCTGTGTTTGAGTTTTTGGGTGGGGTTGCGGTTGGTGGTGGAGGAAGGGGTGTGAATGAGGGAAATTTGGGGAGTAATAGCAATGGTGTGGCCTTGTTTTGCGTAACGGTAGCAAAAATCAAAGTCTTCGTAATAGAGAAAGTACGCAGGATCAAAATAAGGACAGTTGGGGAATTGTGCTAAGTTAAGGAGTACACTACAACCACTTACCCAGTCACAGGGAATATAGTCTTGTTGAGGAGCATTTTCACATAAGTTTCTCTCGACAATTGCTCCCCGACTGGGGATAAATTGGCCCCCTCCAAACCAATTTTTATCGGTGTCGGTTTTAATGTGTGTTCCGAGGATAGAAATATGAGAGAGTTTAGGGAGTAGATGGTCTAATTTTTCTAGGGTTTGGGGGAGAAAAAAGGTGTCGGGGTTAATTAACCAAATGATGGCCTGAGTGTCTTGTTGATATATCCAGTTTATCCCTAAATTACACCCTTGACCAAAACCCAGATTGGTTTCAGCATTGAGAATTGTTAGGTTAGGATGTTTTAAGTGTTGAATTAAGGAGTCTTCTGGGGAATTATTAACAATAATAATTTGATAATTGAGGGTGGGATAAACTGATAAGGAGTTTAAACAACGCTCAATTAATTCTGCACAGTTATAATTAACAGTTAAAAGGTAAAGCACATTAATTCTTGTTGAGTTTTAATGTATTTCAATCATGGAATCATCTCCAACTAGGAATCGTAAGGCTCTTGGCCGTCTTGGTGCAGAGGTTAAAGACACTCGTTGTCCGATTAAACTATCAACAATACGTTGGTGAATGTTCATTACTTTAGCACCGGATAAAAGGACACTGTGATCAATATCTGTGTCAATTAATTTAACGTCGTTGGCAATGCTGCTATAGGGACCAATAAAGCAGTTTTCTAAATAACAATTATCGCCAATTGCTGCGGGACCTCGGACGGTACAATTGATCAGTTGGGTGTTTTTGCCGATGGAAACTCGGCCAATAACTTGGGAGTCATGATCTAATGTTCCTTGGATATTAGATTCTAAATATTCATCGAGAATAATTCGATTTGCTTCTAATAAATCATCTTTTTTCCCGGTATCTAACCACCATCCGGTTAGTTGTTGGGCATTTACTTGGTACTGGAGATCGATTAGGGTTTGTATTGCGTCGGTAATTTCTAACTCTCCTCGGGCCGAGGGTTGTATTTGCGCGATCGCGCGATGAATATCCGCCGAGAAAAAATACACCCCCACCAATGCTAAATTAGAGGGAGGGTCTTTAGGTTTCTCCACCAAACGACGAATACGGCCCCCGTCTTCTACTTCTGCAACCCCAAAAGAAGACGGATTTTTCACAGACCGGAGTAAAATTAAAGCATCCAGTTGCTTCTCCTTAAACTCCGTGAGAAATGTCCCCAACTCATCCTTAATGAGATTATCCCCCAAATAGAGAATAAAGGGAGCATCCCCTAAAAAGGGTTGAGCAATTTTCACCGCATGGGCTAATCCTGCCGGAGTCTCCTGTAAAATATAAGTAATCTGCACCCCAAACCGACTCCCATCCCCGGTTTTTGCTTTCACTTCCTCCCCCGTCTCTGGGGAAATAATAATCCCAACTTCAGTAATTCCCGTTGCAGCGATCGCCTCAATCCCGTACCATAAAATGGGCTTATTGGCAACCGGAACAAGTTGTTTAGCCCCCGTATAAGTGAGAGGCCGCAAGCGTGTTCCTTTTCCCCCAGAGAGAATTAATGCTTTCATACCTAAACCTGTGAAAAGTGTTGTTGCAAGACCGGAATCACCGGACAAGGGCGTTTATACTGTAACTTATTGGCAGACTGACCACTAAACACACTCCACCGAAAAGGCCCCTTTTCCGCAGCAGACATCCAAAGTAAGCGTTTAGCGCGAGTCATCGCCACATATAGTAAACGATATTCCTCCGCTTGTTTCAACTGTCCTGCTTGTTTCCATGCGTCTGTCGGTTGCGGAAAAGGTTGCATTTGATCATAGTCTCCCAATGCTGCTAAATGCTGGTTATGGACTGCTGTACGAATTTGCGCCCTAGCAATTTCATTTAAGGTAAAATCCCCTAAGAATTGACTCGCTGTAGGTATCCACTGTTCCCCCGGAATAACATCACGGTGGAGAAAGGGTAAAAAGACATAATCCCAGTCTAGTCCCTTGGCTTTGTGCATGGTAATAATGGTCAGTTGGTTGGGACGGGTGTAGAGGTCGTCTGACTCCTCCTGGACTGCCTCAAAGCGTTCTGAGACGACGATTTCTTGTAAGACCTCTATCATTGCTTTTAGGGACTTACTGCCTAAAATTTGTTTAATGACTCGTTCTGCAAGTTTCTGGACGGTGGCCAACTCGGACCCCGTATATTTCAGGGACATTCCTAGAAAGGAGATGAGTTGATAGGAGGGTAACTCGATGCGAGCTTTCAGTAAACTGGTACAGTAGCGTCTTGCTTCTTGGACTTGTTTGTTTTGTGGGGGGTCGAGGGGGGAGGGATAAAGGAACTGTTCGGGGTTGGTGGCCAATGCGTTTAAGTCTTGGGTTGCGATGCGTTGACGCTTTTCGAGGACTTCGAGGGCCCCTTTGAGGTTGTCGGGGGAGTGGGGCCGGTCGAGAAATTGCAGCATTTTGAGAATTTCTGCGGGTATTTGGGAATGTCTCTCCACTTCTCCCACTTCGTAGGGGGTGATGTCGTGTTCTTTTTTCAGGTCTTGCAGTTGTTCTGCGATAAAGTGTCCTTGACGGTTTTCTCGGACTAAAATGGCGGCATTATGGTGGGGGTTTGTGGTGAGGAGTTGGATGACTCGCTGTTTTATTTGGGTGACGGTTTGGTAGATGTCTTCGGGGGTGTGTATCTCTAGTCCTTGTCCGGTGGGTTGGGGGTTTGCGTCGGGTTGGGGGTCCTTTGCGGAGACGGGATGGATATTTTGCGGACGAAAGGGGAGGGTAATGTTATTCTCTTTCTGTTCCCTGTTCTCTGTTCCCTGTTCCCTATATTCCCACGTCCCATTCACCCAATGCAGCACAAAATTAGCCGCATCAAGAATAATTTTACTGCTGCGGCCCGACTGGTTCATGGTGGCCAGATTATTTTTTTGGGCGCAGCGATCGCAAAAATGATTAAAGTAGAGGGGGTCTGCTGGGGTAAAGGTGGAGTTAATGGCCTGATTGGGGTCGCCGACGCGAATTAGGTTATGATTGGCGAGAATGGCTAAGAGTTGGGTTTGTAGGGGACTGGAGTCTTGCGCTTCATCTTCAAAGACGGCAAAGACTTGCTTTTGCCATAAGTCTCGAATGGGGGGACTGTCGAGGACTCGTAACCCGGCCAGAATCATATCATCGTAGTCGATGAAATTGCGCGATCGCATAATTCGTTCATATTCCTCATAAATCCCCGCAGCAATGGCTAAAGTATCATAATAATCATTAGCCTCCTGACTGACTCTCCAGAGGTCATCGGGAGAAAACCCGGAACTTTTCGCTTCATGTATCGCAGTATTGGCCAAACCCGGCAAAATTTCCGTTCGTAACACCGACTGACGACGCAACCGTTCTGTTTCTTCCCCATCAAACTGTTTCCCCTCTAACAGTCTTTGATAACGGTGAAAATTCTTCCCTATCCATTGTTCCACTGCTGCTTTTATCACCCGATGGCCTTGGTTGGGAGTCACCACCGTAGAGGTTTCTAAGTCCAGTCCCGATGCTTCTGGGTGTCGGGAGGCAATATGTAACGCTAACCCATGTAAGGTATGAACCACAAAACTCCCTTGGGGGAGTTGTAATTGTTTTAAATTCTCCCGAATTTTCTGTTTAATACTATTAGCCGCAGACCGAGTAAAGGTGACAACAACCAACTGTTTGCGGGGGTGGAGATGGTGACGGGTAATGGTAATAGCTGCTGCAACCGCCATACTATGGGACTTCCCGGCCCCCGGAACAGCAGAAACCGCCAATTCTCCACCCCCCCAGTCCGCCAGGGGTTTTTGTCCCCTGCGTAAGCTATTGTAGAGGGTTTGTAGGGTTGCTTGTTGCTGTTCGCTTTGGGTGGGGGGGGTTTGTACCATGTCGCTGGTTGAGTACGCTTGTCTTATTTTAGTCCCAATGGGGAAAGAACAGGTAATCAGGATGAGATACAATTAACTATAGTCATATAAGCCTAATTCATTCTGCAAAGAACTATGCGATCAATTGAGCAATTGACAGAGGAAATTTTATCCCTACCTAGTGCATCAAGGGCACTCCTTGCAGACAAATTGGTAGAAAGCCTAGAGTTTGATACTGATTCAGCAATTCAGTCGGTTTGGGTGACTGAAGCAAAAAAGCGGAGAGATGAAGTTCGGGAGGGTTCTGTACAGCCAATACTAGGGGAAGAAGCCTTGGCTCAAGTTAGACGAGTTATTGATCCATAAAGTTATTTTACAGTTTAGTATAGTCTTAGAAAACATTATTTTTGGGTGACAAAATATGACGACACAACAACGTCGTAAAGTCTTAGCAGCCATTGAGCAAATTCCAGAAGAATATCTGGGAGAATTGTTACAGACTATTCGCAGCTTTCAACAGCATAAAAAAATTAACGTTGAGAGTCCAAAACAAAGTTGGGAGGACGCAATTCAGCAGCTTGAAAATACAGGTGCTACACAACGACAGAATAGACAGAATAAAATCAGGGAATTATTAAGTTTATGGCAAGATATGGATAGTCCAGAAGAACAACAAGAAACATTAAATATTATTGAAACAAGAGAAGATGTGTCTATCTAATTTTTTATAATGAGTCAAATAATTTTATTAGATTCTACTCCTGTAGGTCTAATTACTAATCCTAAAACTAATCCTCTTGCAGTCGAGTGCCAAGAATGGTTTAATCGCTTATTTCAGAGAGGATTTGATGTGATCTTACCAGAAATTGTCGATTATGAAATTAGACGAGAATTATTGCGTGCTAATAAAATTAATGGACTGAGAAAATTAGATCAACTAAAAGCAGCAATTATTTATCTTCCTCTGACAACAGAAATAATGCTAAAAGCCGCAGAATTATGGTCAGAAGCTAGAAAGCGAGGTAAACCGACTGCTGATAATAAAGGGTTAGATGGAGATGTCATTTTAGCAGCTCAAGCTATTATACTGGAGAATATCAAAAATAATGTGATAGTTGCTACCAGTAATCCTAAACATTTATCTGAATTATGTAATGCAAAAAAATGGCAAGAAATTTAGTTTTTTTATATTTTAGTTAATTAATTTCTCGTTTCCTTCAGCTTTACTAATGCTCTAGTTTTAGCGATTCTGACAATATATTCTAAATCGCGTAACCCTAACTCCAACACTTGGGGGAGTTTATCTTCAATGGGATGTAATTGAGCAACGACTTCATCCGGTAGATCAAAAGTAATTTGCATCGGTGAATTAGGGAGTGTGTACTAAAAATTGGATTCTCTTTTATATTAGGTTAGAGAGGATAAAAAACTTGAGTTGACAGTTTTATTAAGTAAGGATTCGTGCATTATTTTCTTCTGTGTGGTATTTTATTTTTAGGGACAATTTTACGTTTCCTGCAACTGGAACGTAAACCCCTTTGGATTGATGAAGTGATTACGGCTTTATTTAGTTTAGGACAAGGGTTTGATGCTGTTCCATTAGAACAAGTGATCCCTGTGCAGGACGTGCCGGAGATTTTTACCCTTAACCCGAATAGCAGTTGTGGGGAAATTAGCCATTTTTTGGCGACTCAATCGACGCATCCTCCTCTGTTTTTCTGTCTGCTGCATCGGTGGTTGGTGATGTTGCAGGGGGTTGATCTGTCTCTGGCTTGGCAATTGCGGGCGTTTCCGGCTATGGTAGGGGTAGGCGCGATCGCAGCACTATACCTCCTCAATCGTATCGCATACTCCCGTAAAGCAGGGTTATTGGGGGCCGCAGTCATGGCCGTGTCTCCCTTTGCGGTGTATCTCTCCCAAGAAGCAAGACATTACACCCTCCCCATTCTTCTTATTACTCTCTCTCTCTGTTGCTTGGTAAAAATAGAACAGAATTTAAGAGGGAATAATCTTAATTTATCTCATAATTTATGGCTTTGGGGAGTTTGGGGACTATTGAGTGTTTTAAGTCTCTATACTCACTATTTTTGCTTACTGGCAATTAGCGCACAAGTATTAACCCTAACCATTGTCATTATAACACAAAAAACACTCAAAAATCAACTCATTCACTGGCAATTTCTTGTTAACTTAATCCTTGGCTTAATTCTCTTTACTCTCCCCTTCCTTTTATTCATTCCGTGGATTAACTCATTTTGGACACATTTCACCAGTAATAAAACCGACTGGTTGCCCTCTCCTAGCTTCATTAACCCCCCTCTCCAGACCATTGCTGGGTGGACAACCATGGTGATTACTCCCCCAGTCGAAAGCCAACCTTTCTGGGTACAAGTACCATTAATTTTGCTCACCTTGGGCTTTATTTTCTGGTTAGTGAGCCGATGTCGGAGGAGTTTTAAGCAACTTTTCAAGATGCCAACAAAAAAAGACAATTTAGGCATAAAAACCCTATTCTATTTTACCCTCTTAGTCCTGTTAGAATTTCTAGCCGTCGTCTATATTCTTAACAAAGATATTACCGTCGCCCCGCGCTATCACTTTATCTATTATCCGGGGATTTGCGCCCTATTAGGGATTTTATTCAGTATCCCATTAACACCTAAAAAATGCTCTAATGTTCCCTTAAATTCTCATCAGCACCAAAGAAGCATTGAACCCTCGCCAATTGTCCAATCTCTGCAACAGCGACTCCCCCTCAACTCTCCCTTCTGGTTGTATGGAGTGGGGGTATTGAGTAGCTTATGTGTAGTCTTTAACTTGGCATTCCAGAAACCTTATTATCCCACCAAAGTGGCACAACAATTTCAAGCCACTCCCCCCCCTGTCGTGGTGGTGATGGCCTATCAAAATACCCTAGAAATTGCTGTGGGGTTAAGTTACGCGCTGGCCTTCGCAGAGATTCAACAACAACCCGCCCAGTTTACCCTACTGAGAACCAATGATGGCTACGAGAATGTGTGGAATAGTCTGAGCCAGTTTAACATTGCCCCGCGTAGTTTATGGGCTATTGCCCCCGGTTATATCCTAAAATCCTATCCCCCCACCATCCCCTTAAAAAACCGTAATACCTGTAACATAGACCTCAGCGAACATCATCGAATTGGTTTCCCCTACCAGTTATATCGCTGTACCATCGAAGAATAAGCCGTGTGACTTAGGTTTAAAATAAAGAAGTGAAAGCGCGGAGTATATCCTGATCCCTGCTAAGGTAGGCAAAAAGACGATCAAAAATTGGGAGTCATACTCCTTGGCTTAATATAATCAGGGAGACTAAAGTTGCCAATTGGTTTGCTGTCTGAACCTTCACTGATGGTTGACGTATCACTATGAATAATTCTGTATCCGATCTGAATGACATAACACGCCAAATAAAGAGCATGGAACGCCGAAAAAAACCGAAAATGCTAGTGGTTGACGATGAACCCGATAACTTGGATCTCCTGTATCGTACCTTTCGCAGAGACTTCAAGGTATTTAAGGCAGATAGCGGTATGAGTGCTTTAGATGTCCTGTCTCAAGAAGGAGAAGTGGCCGTAATTATTTCTGACCAACGGATGCCAGAAATGAAGGGGACGGAATTTTTGAGTAAAACCGTCAGCAATTTTCCCGATACGGTTCGCATTATTCTCACCGGATTCACCGATGTGGAAGATTTGGTGGATGCGATTAACTCTGGACAGGTCTATAAGTACATTACCAAGCCTTGGGACCCCAATGAGTTAAAGGATGTGGTGGATCATGCGGCAGAAACCTATGATCTGCTCAAACAGCGCACAGAGGAGTTAATTCGCGCCAATGAACAGGCTAAATTATTAGCTGCGATCGCGCAAGTCGCTCAAGATTCCAGTACCCTAGATGACTGTCTCAACCCCCTAGCAACTGCATTTGGGGAAAGTTTTTCGGCAGATGGTTGTGTCGTCCAACAAGTTAAAGATGGACAACTGGGGAGTCAGGGGAGTTATGGCAAAGAAGGAATTTCTCCTGTCAGTCTGGACAATGATCCCCTAGTCCAAACCTCCATCTCCGAAGAAAATGTGAAAGTTTGGGTGAAATCTTCCTCAAATCCTCCCCCAGAAGGGACAGACTATGAGGGAGCAGGGTTACAAATGCACCTGATCTTCCCCTTGGCCTATCGAGGCACACCCTTGGCCACCTTGTCTCTCCAGTGGATGAGTTCCCAAAAACCCAGTGAAGAAGAAATTAAACTCATGCACCTCGCTGCACAACAAGCAGTTTTAGCGGTTGCTGTGGTGAATTGTATGGCTTAGGGGAAAACGCTCTGAGTTCCCCCTTATGGGTCTAGAGGAGGACGTTAGACCATCCTCTAGAGGCTTTTCTCATTTCAACGCTATTATGACCGATCTCGACGATCTGCTAAACCAACTGGCCACCCAGGAAGCGCAATTGGGGGAACAGGAATTTCTTGCTCCCTGTGTCCGAGGGGGGAAGGTTCAGACTAAGATTGCTAATTTAGTTTATACCTTTACGCCCTATCCGGCGGATTTTGAAGGGTGGGGGATTTTTATTCCCCGTGATAGGAGTTGTGCGGAAGTGGTGGATGAAGCGAATTTACCCCAACTGGCCGAATATTTACACCTTTTTCCCCGGTTACGACTTCATTTAGCTTACGCTTTACGGGGCCAAACTTGGTTAGCGTATCCGGTGAATGAGTCGGATATGCAGCAACGGTTTCAAACCGCGCAACCTGTCGCAGTGCATTTAGTCAGCGAGGGAGCGCAGTTTGAGCCAATTGTAGCGCGGTTTGATGGGACGGCCTATTGGTTTGAGACGGTGGACCGACGGGCCGATGTGCAGCTTGTGGCCGCTTTGCGAGAGGCACTGACAGCAAACACTCTTCCCCCTAATGTCCAGTTTGCGGGGATAACTCCGGAAATGCGGACAGTGTATGAGTTGGTATGGCAACAGACGGAGGAGGGCCAACGGCAACTCCGTCACCGTCAACAAGTCAGGGAGGGAAGACGCAACCGACGCAGGGAAACGCGGCAACCGCAAACCCCGGAAACCCGCTTACGGGAGGCACTCCACCAGGGAGGCGGCCAGTTAAGGGAATTCCGCGATCGCGGCGAATTTTGGTTAGTCCAATGGACCACCCACGACGGCACAGGGCATACTTCGGCCATTGCAAAATCCGATTTAACGGTAATGAGTGCGGGAATTTGTCTCAGTGGCCGCGATCGAGATTTTGATTTACAGTCTTTGGTTGGGGTAGTATTGGGTAATGGTAATTAGGAATTGGTGATTGAATGCTTCCCAAAAATCACACTTTAATGCGCCAAAGTTGAATCATATTCCCACCACTTCCCGTAGCGACAAAATGACCATCAGGACTCACCGCAAAATAATCAATATGATGCTCATAATTCTCTAAAACTTGCAGCATTTTACCCGTTTTAGTATCCCATAACCGAATCGTTTGATCCTGACTACTACTAAACACAACTTGTCCAGTTTCATTAATTTTAACCTTCTCCACCGTATTCTCATGGCCGGTTAATTTATATAACTCTTTCCCCGTTTCTACCTGCCACAAACGCACCGTATGATCTGCACTAGCACTCACCAACAAAGTCCCATCTGAACTAATGGCTAAATCATTGACAAACCCCTCATGGCCTTCAATGGTGCGTAATGCTTCCCCCGTCGCTAAATTCCAAATTTTAATGGTTTTATCATTACTACAACTGGCCAAAATTTGACTATCTGCACTAATTTTAACCGCATTGACAAACCCCGAATGTCCCGTTAAGGTGTATAAATTTTCCCCAGTATCCAAATTCCAAACTTGAATAGTTTTATCTGCACTTCCGGTGACTAAGGTTTGACCATCTGAAGCAATGGCAACCGAGTGAATGAACCCGGAATGGCCTTCTAAAACATGGCGTGCTGTACCTGCGGGAAAGTCCCATATGCGGACGGTTTTATCGGCACTGATACTCACCAATGTTCCCCCATCGGGACTAATAACCACTTCATCCACAAAGCTGGTATGGCCGTCGAGAGTTTTTTTTAATTCTCCGGTGTTAATATCCCAAATTTTTAAGGTTTTATCGGCACTGGCACTAATTAACCAATTGCCATCGGGACTAATGACCACATCGTTAACAAAACTGGTGTGATCTTCGAGGTGTTGAATGGCTTGGTCCTGTTGTTCCACTCGTCCGGCCTGCATGAGTAGAGGAGTCACCCATTGATACACCCAGAAGCCGCCAGCACCGCCGATAAGGAGTAAAAACGGGAGTAAAAGACCTAAAAGCCATTTGGGGGAGGTGGACTCCTCTATGGACTCCTCTAGGGACTCCTCTGGGAGGTGTTCTTCGGGGATGGTGGGACTGTCGGGGGAGAATTGAATTTCGGTGGTGGGGATGCGCTCAAAGCCTCGCATGGAGGGATGGGGGTAAATATTTTGTCGAATTTGAGCAATACTGTCTAAAATTTCTTGGGTGTCTCTGGGTCGGTCTGCGGCCCGATGGGCCATTAAACGGTCGATAAAATCGGCTAATTCGGGGGAAATGTCGGGTGCGTGGTTTCGCCAGTTAAATTCGTCGGTGTAGGGGTCATAAATTTCGCTGTCTTCTAGTTGTTTCCCGGTTAATAAGTACACAAAGGTGCGGCCTAAGGCGTAAAAGTCCGATTGGGGGACGGCGTGACCTTTTTGTTGTTCTGGGGGGGTATATCCGGCGGAACTGACTCTGGTAATATTGCCGGAACTTCCGACTTGAGCTAAATAGGTGTAGGTCATTTCCCGCGCTGTGCCGAAGTCAATTAAGACTAATTGGCCGGTGGACCGCATCATAATATTTTGTAACTTGATATCCCGGTGAAAATAGTTCTTACTGTGAACTAAATGGAGGATTTCGGCAATTTGTTTGAGCCAGTCTAAGGCTTGTTGTTCGCTGATCAGCAGGTTTCCCTGTTGGAACATCCATTCCCGTAGGGTGGGCCCGTCGATTTTCTCCATGATGAAGCAGTGGAGGGGGTCGCTGCTGTTATGGGGATAATATTGAAAATATCCCTCGGTTTCGACTTTGGGGATACCGGGGTGGTTGAGTTGGCTGAGGACTATGGCTTCTTGACGAAATAAGTCAACGGCTTTGGGGTTGCTGTTGTGCCGTCGTTTGAGGGTTTTGAGGATTTTCTGAATCCCCGATTCCTCGACTTGGTAAATTTTGGCAAACCCACTGTTTTCGTTGATTAATTTCACGACTCGATAGCGATCGCAGATTAACAAGGAGGACTCACAATGGAGACAAGTGGCGCGATCGCGGTTTACAGGGTCTTCAGGTTGGGGACAATCAGGATTAATACAGTAGCTCATGGATAGCTACACAAATGTGTTCTTTAATTTAGCTTAACCCGCCGGAAGCCTTACTCCCTTAATTTTAGATGGCGGTCATTCACGTTCTAGCTATCCGTGACGAAGATCACAGACAAAAGGGGACACGCTCAAGGCGATTTCCCCTTTTTCACTATAGAGGATGGTTTTAGTTATTGTTAGAGTTGGCGTTATTCTCATCACCTTCTTCAATAACTACAGTATAACGACCGCGATCGCTGGGATTATACCCATTGACAAAAATCCGATACACCCCATCTGCCGGAAGGGTTAAGGTGACAGTAGAGTTACTGGTGTTATCGGTGGCATCATCATTTTGTCCCAAGACTTCCCCCGCTTCATCAAAAATGGCTAAAAAGGTGTCAAACTCGGAACTTTCTAAGCGCACGGTGACGGTTTGGCCCGCTTGTCCCCGGAAGATATGCTCGTTGTATAAGGTATTATCATCGGGATACACCAAGGACTCTCCTTCGGCTAAAACCCCTTGTTTTACCAGTAAAATTTCTGAACTGGTGTTACTCGGTGTTTCTGTGGTTTCTGGAGTCTCTGGGGTTTCTGGAGTCTCTGGAGTTTCAGGAGTTTCTGGAGTTTCGGGAGTTTCGGGAGTTTCGGGATTAGCAACAATGGGGCCTTCATTAGCGGAATTCTCTACATAAGACCCTGCATAGGCAAACACACAGAGAGGGTTAGGTTCGGTTAATTCTTCACAACCCACCCCTAAATATTTGTAATCAATATTGAAAATTTTCTTGCGGTGACTACGACTAGCATCTCCATCCCCAATAATCATCATCAACACGGTACTCTGGGGAGTAGTCTCACTGTCCTTGATATCAACCGCTAACGGTCCGTTTACCGTCCCATAACGACTGATCACTCTGATCAATTCTCCCCCATTAATTGAAGCATCCACATCTTCATTAGTCACTTTTTGGGATGCTCCTTGGGAGAGTCCTTCCGAGAGTGCTAAAGGAAGTAAAGGACGGGTATTGCGGAGAAAACGTACCGCTTCATTTAACGCTTCTACCCCTTCTTGGGTTTCAATAGGGGGTTCTCCTGGTAAGTCTAGGGTTTGGCCATCATAGTATTGTCGCTGTCCTTCGAGCCAGTCCGCATAGGAATTAGGGTTTGCTCTGGCCCGGTTGATCTCCCGGAGGAGTTGTTCTTCGTAGGACAAGTCCGACACCGGGAATAAGGTGCTTGAGTTTTGAGCCACTTGTGTAGAACGTTGTAAGCTAGGCTGAGGGTCACGGGCGTGGGCGACTTGTGTGACTAAGAGAGTGGCAACAGCGATCGCAAATAGTCGAAGTGCGTACATAGTCGTTATCTGATCCAGTTTAGTGTCAGGGAATTATTACCAAAGTCTCCCCTATTTTAGACTCAAAGCTATGCAATCAAAGTTTCTTAGGTGGAATGATAGGTTGAGAGTAAAGTAAGATAAGAAGCAAGCACTATATTAGCTTGCTCTGGATTATAACGATTTGTAGGGAGTTCCAATGGCTGAATATCAAAAGATTGAGTATCGTATCGGCAAAAACGGCAAAATTACCGAAACTGTTCTCGAAGGAGTCAGCGGCCAACAATGTACGGAAATGACGCAAGATATTGAGTCCGCACTGGGAACGGTCGAAGATCAAGAACTGTTACCAGCCTATTATGAAAACCCCGACGCTGTGCTGGAAGTGGAGGAACAAACCCAGTCTCTAGAACAACAGCAGTAAATGACGGACAATAGCAAGGGAAAACACATTAAGGGAGAGCAATGGTAGAAGGAGACCCCAATCTCTTCTGGTTTGGTTTAGTCCTTTGGGTGGCCGGGACGGCATTTGCCCTCAGCTTGTTTGGGTCAAAAACGCAACAGGAGGAGGCCATTACTTGTCAGTATGAGGCTGATCCAATGTTGCGCGATCGCTTGGCAACAGTAGGAATTACCTATTGGTCAACCTTCCAACGGAAAACCGGCCTCACCCCCCGGCAACTACTCCAACTCCGTCAGGGAAAGTTGGACAATTTGACTTGGCAACAAATGCAACGAGTCGCCCAACTCCTCAACTGGACATTAGAGGAATTTTTACAAAATTATGATGTCTCTTTCCCGTCCTTGGGGGAAGCATTCCAACAAATTGCCAAACTGCACCAGAAATATCGGCAACTGCTGCAAGAAAAACAGGAATTGGAGCAACAGGCGGAGCAGAAACAGGTTAATTTAGAACAGACCAGTCAACAGGCCGAAACCTTCGCCACGAAACAACAGCAACTCCAAGAGGAGTTACAAACGGCCCAAAATGAGGTAACGCAACTCCAACAACAATGTCGCAGACTCCGCAATGAACTCCAGCAACAAAGTCAGCAACTCCCCCAAGATATCAAGCAAGCGACGTTTGAGCAGTTACAAACGTTATTAATGAATTATCCCACGGCCACGGTAATGGCCCAGAGTAAACCCGCTTTACCTGCGAAAAATTTTATCCCGTTGTTTACTCCCTTAAAGAATTTACTCCAGTCTTGGGGATATGAACCTATTGGGTCAGCATGGGAAAAGGTCTCGTTTGACCCCCAACTCCATCAACCCGATAGTCCCGATATTCAAGCGGGTGAACCTGTTTATATTCGTTTTGTCGGATATCGAGAGGGTGATAGAATTCTTTGTCCTGCTAAAGTAAGTCGTTATTTACCCAATACTTAATTTGGTAATAGGTAATAGGTAATAGGATAGTTTAACAAAGAAGAAACACCAAAGAACCAAGAAGAAACAACAAAAAACAAACCAAAATGACCACCGTTGCCATTGATTTTGGGACCAGTAACACGGTTGTTAGTCTGCTTGAACCGGAGACCCAAACGGCTAAAACTTTAAGATTTCCTAGCTTTTCTCGTCTTTTTTCCTATACCGTACCAGGGGGAGAGTCGGGTTTAGTTCCGGTGATTCCGAGTTTGTTTTTTGTGCAGGGAACGGATAAAATTTTGATTGGGGAAACCGTGCGATCGCAACGTCTCGGACTTCGAGAACCGCAACGGCTATTCAAGAATTTTAAACGGGATTTGGCGGCAGATTTCCAAATGCCACCCCGTGTCATTGATGGCACAGAATACGAAGCAAAACGGGTGGCCGAACAATTTTTACAGCAAATTTGGCAGGAATTAGAAAACTTACAAATTAACCCCACAGAATTAATTTTTACCGTCCCCGTCGGTGCGTTTGAACGCTATATTAATTGGTTTCGGGACTGGGTGGAAAAAATTGGCTTACAAAAAGTCCGCTTTGTGGATGAGTCCACCGCCGCGGCCTTGGGGTATTCCATCCAGCGGCCCGAGTCACTGGTTTTAGTCATTGACTTTGGAGGGGGAACATTAGATTTAAGTTTAGTGCGCACTCAAAGTGTCCGTGGCCAAGAAGATACTTTAAAAGCGCGAACTATTGCCAAAGCAGATGCTTATATCGGCGGTGAAGATATTGATATTTGGATTATAGAAGATTATTTACGCAACATGGGGGCATCACGGGAAGACCTCTCGGCCACCAGTTGGCAAAATTTATTGGAAATTGCGGAACGGTTGAAGGTGCAACTGTCCAACCAAGAAGAAGCGGCGGAAAGTTGGTTGGATGAAGAAACCTTTATGTCCTATGACTTATCTCTGAGTCGGGACAAGTTAGAGGAAATTTTAGAAGAAAATCAGTTTTTGGAGCAACTGCGAGAAGCTATTGATGAGGTGATCACCACTGCTTTGGGGAAAGGGATTAATAAAAGTGACATTGAACAGGTGTTGCTGGTGGGGGGGAGTTGTTTAATTCCGGCAGTGCAGAATTTGATTAAGTTATATTTCGGGCGATCGCGGGTTAAACTGGATAATCCCTTCGAGGCCGTTTGTCATGGGGCCCTCACCCTGACTCAAGTGTCCCAAATGGACGACTATTTGCGCCACAGTTACGCCATTCGACTGTGGGAACCTGTGACGCGCAGTTATTCCTTTTTTCCCTTGTTTGAAAAGGGGAGTGCTTACCCTTGTAAACGAGAGGAAGCGTTAACCTTACAGGTGGCCAAAGAGGGACAACGGGAAATTCGCTTAGATATTGGCGAGTTAGCCGAATTTAATCAAGCGGAGGTGACTTACGATGAGATGGGCCGGATGTCGAGTAGTAAGTTAAACCGTCAATCCCAATACCGTCCCCTCCAGAGTCATCAGAAAGCGGTCTGTGTGGCGCATTTAGACCCCAGTGGCCAGGTGGGGATGGATCGCATTTCGGTGGAGTTTGAGGTGGATGAGAAGCGCGTTTTGCTGGCAACGGTGACGGATTTATTAACGAATCGGGTATTGGTGGAACAGGGCGCGATCGCCAAATTAAAATAACCTTGAAAGTCAAGCTGAACCCTCGACGCGCTTCGGCTGAATGCTTGCCTCTATCAACCCGTTTTAACGGGTTTGAGCTACATATGCCTTGGGTTAAAACCCAAGGCATATGTAGCTGTTCACTAACAACCCACAACAAAAAACAAATAACCCCTGAGTCAGATGTGACAACCCCTAGCTCATCGTAAACTAAATGTGTATTTTGTTACGAAGCGTTAAACCATGCCCAATATTGTTGAAATTGCGGTGAGTGCAGGGTCTTTTGAAACCTTGGTGACAGCAGTGAAGGTGGCCGGGTTAGTGGAAACCTTGCAAAGTCCGGGGCCGTTTACGGTGTTTGCCCCCAATGATGAGGCATTTGCGAAACTGCCTCCGGGGACCGTCGAGTCTTTGGTGAAAAGTCCCCCCCAGTTGGGACGCATTCTCACCTATCATGTCGTCCCTGGAAAGCTGATGAAGGCGGACTTAGAACAAAAAAGCGAGTTAATTTCCGTCGAAGGGTCGCCGATCCCTCTCTATCATACCCAAGCCGGGTTAGAGGTGAAAAATTCTACGGCCATCGCCACGGATATTGAGGCGGATAATGGGGTGATTCATGTGATCGACGGTGTAATTTTAATGGGATAGGACTGATTGTGTCCGAGAGGGTCAGACAATGATTAAAATGGGCTAAAGAAGCCTTAATGTTGGAATCCTCACCATGGCCACCTATCCCGGACTGTCCAGTAAAGCCTTCCGTCATCCCCTAGACTCTCAAGCGGAACAAACCCTACGCAGTGTTCCGGGGTTTGAACTGCTCGCGAAAAATTTTGTGGAGTATTTCCACGAACGGCCTCGCTACGTTTACTTTATGGGGAATTATATCCAAGTGGGCCCGCGTCAGTATTCCACCCTCTACGGGATGTTTCGAGAATGTGTGCGGGATTTAAGTGTGTCGGGTGAACCGACTTTGTTTATCAGTCAGGATGCCCAGGTGAATAGTTATTCCCTGGGGACGGATCATCCGTCGATTGTGATTAATACGGGGTTAGTGGATCATTTGAGTGAGGCGGAAATTCGCACGGTGATTGCCCATGAGTTAGGCCATGTTAAATGTGGCCATACGGTGTTAATGCAGATGGCAGTGTGGGCAATGACGGCCACGCAGTTTTTAGGGGATATTACATTAGGGTTGGGGAATTTACTCAGTAGTGGGTTGCTGTTTTCCTTTTATGAGTGGCGACGCAAGGCAGAATTATCGGCAGATCGGGCGGCCTTGTTGGTGATGGAAGATTTGGATTTGGTGATGCAAACTATGATGAAGGTGGCCGGGGGAAGTCAGAAATATGCCCATGAATGTAGTTTGGAGGAGTTTCAGCAACAGTCTCATCGCTATCTCGATTTGGATAAGGATGAGTTGAACCAGTTTTATAAATTTCTGATTTACAATGGGGGACAAGGGGCGTTTTTGTCTCATCCGTTTCCGGTGGAACGTCTCCACTATCTACAAGGGTGGCAACAGTCGGAACAATATCAGCAAATTCGCCAAGGGAATTATCATAATGTGACCACGGAAGGGTCTGTGGATGTGGAGTCCCACGATACAGAGAGTGAGGTGGATGCTCTGAAACGGCAGATTGAGGCGTTACAGGAGGAAATTGAACGAGTGAGACGGCGATCGCAATCTGACCGGAATTCTTAAAATTTCTCACTCGTGATAGAGATCAATTTCTCCTAAGATAGGGATCATGGTGCTTTTTTTTCTCTGGTAGCATATTTATAACACGGAAAATTGCTTCTTGAGCAGCTTGAGCTTGTGTCTCATTAGGGTGTATCACGGTACTCCACAGAGAAAGGAGGTTGGAGTCTTGAAGATGGGAGTCTTAAAGATGAGCATTTTAGGGAGTCCAACCGATGTAACCATTCTGTTGGTGTATTCACAAATCAAAAGCAGACTAAGCGAAAAAGGGTTGCGTCAGAGTGTAGGGTTTTGCATAATTGAGCAGGGGGACGCAGAGAATGATTTATAATTACTTTCTTGATCTGGTTCGTTATTATGATCCAGAGGATACCATTGAGGAATTTAGGAAGTTATTTTTTGAGTTTGAATGTCACTCTGAAAATGAGGAGGCATTTAAAGATTTAGAGCAAATTCTCAAGCACCAAGACCCACGAGAATTTATTAACACCCTGAAACGGTGTTGTTATATTTTAATTAATAATTGGGAAACCTTAAGACAATCTGAAGCCATTCGCAAGTTTGTTAAGGGGTTTCAAGAGGTTGATTTTGATCCGAAAAGTGTGAGAAATCGGAATAAAATTCGCCTCAAATCTTATTTAAAATCCTTTGTTGAGAGTAAGGATTATGAGGAATTACTCCTCTTTACCGAGAAACACGGGACTCGAAGTAAGCAAGAGAAGCATTGGAGTGAACGTTATACCTCTTATCTTTTAGTGCCTCAGTATGCGGATACTAATAATTCTCCGGAACAACGGGAAGCAGCACGTACTTTGTCCGTTGAACTGAAACAGAAATTTAAATTTGATTTGGCCATGTTTACTGCGCGATCGCAGTCCCAATCAGTCCCGAAAGATAAACTCAAAAACCCCACCGGACTCGGCGAAGAAATCCTCAACTTAATTAAACGCATTGTCGCTAAACGGGGTAAATTTAGTTATACCAATTTAGCGCATATTTTCTGCAAACAAACCGAAGGAGTTCCCTATAATAAATTCAAAGAAGCTCTACTCAGTTATTTAGTCTATTCCGTTGAAAAGCATACAAACACCGAACTTCTCAAAACCCATCTCAAACGTAAACTAGAAAAGCTTTACAATAAATATAATGATAAAATCATTAATGAATCCCTGCTGTTAAGAACTTGTAATCAAGTCATTTCCTTCTTAACCACAGAAGATGGCGAAAATCCCTCAGAAACCTTTATTTATCTCCTCTCCCAAGGAACTCCCCTAACCTTAGTGATTGTTTTACTGAAACTAATTCTGATTTGTCCCAATGCGCGAACTCACTTAGAAACTTGTATTGCACATCTGATCGAATATTATCGAGAGTTCCCTGAAGATGAATGTCAGTGGGTGATTAACTTCTTTGAAATCTTTAATATTACCTTTGCCATCTATGCCGATAATGATGTGCAGTACGATTTAATTCGCGTTGAGAAAAAACGCAAAAACCAGCAATCTTCCCAGTCAGACCAAGACGACTTAACCGATGATTATTTAGAAAATTATCGAATCTTCTCCCAACATCGTGGAGAAGACCCAACCCAACTCCAGTTTGCCAACTTAAATATGAATGATTTTAAGTTTTCTGGATAGGGCATCGGGCGAAAATCGGGAGACAAGGGGAAAATTTCAGTTTTGTCTCCGTTCCTTGGTAACATCGATCTAGACAATGGGGTCATAGTTAGGAACTCATGCCGAAAGCACATATTATCGGCCTTGGCCGGTCGGGAGTCGCAGCAGCACGTTTACTGAAACAACAAGGATGGACGGTTGAATTGAGCGATCGCAATACCTCAACCTCCTTACAAACCTGCCAAGAAAACCTCCAACAAGAGCAAATTAGCGTCCAATTAGACCATACGCTCAGTTTAGAGCAAACCTCACCCGACTTAATCGTCGTGAGTCCAGGAGTCCCTTGGGACATCCCCATTTTAAAAGAAGCCAGAGCCAAAAGCATTGATACCATCGGAGAAATGGAATTAGCCTGGCGTTCCCTCAATACCGCCCCCTGGGTCGGCATCACCGGAACAAACGGGAAAACCACCACCACCGCCTTAACCGCCGCCATTTTTAAAACAGCAGGACTCCATGCCCCCGCCTGTGGCAATATCGGTTATGCCGCCTGTGAATTAGCCATTGGAGAACCCGCCACCCGTCACCCCTACGACTGGATTATTGCAGAAATTAGTAGTTATCAAATCGAATCCTCCCAAGACTTATCCCCCCAAATCGGCATCTGGACCACCTTCACCCCAGATCATCTCAAACGCCATTACACCCTCGAAAACTATTACAACATCAAAGCCAACCTCTTGCGACGCTCCCAGCAACAAATCTTTAATGGGGATGACCCCTATTTACGCAACATTGGCCGCGACCAATGGAGAGATGCCTACTGGACCAGCGTCTTAGGCAAAGACCGCCTACTTTGTCCCCCAGAAAAAGGCATTTATATTGAAAATAACCAAGTCATCGCATTAGGAGACCCCATCACCTCCGTGGCCTCCTTAAAAATGTTGGGAGATCATAATCGGCAAAATTTACTCTTGGCCGTAGCCGCCGCCAAACTCGCCGGAATAGACAATGAAGCCATTGCCGAAGCCATTGCCACCTTCCCCGGAGTCCCTCACCGTCTCGAATATATCTGCACCCATGCAGGAGTCCAGTTTATCAACGACAGCAAAGCCACCAATTATGATGCCGCAGAAGTAGGGTTAGCAGCTGTCCCCCAAGAAACCATTCTCATTGCAGGTGGAGAGTCCAAAGAGGGAGATGATACCGCTTGGGTTAAAATGATTCAGGCCAAGGCCAAGCAGGTTTTTCTCATTGGTGAAGCGGCAGAATTATTCGCCCAACGTCTCCATGATACTGGATATAAGCATTATGAGATTGTGGGAACAATGGAACGGGCCGTAGTACAGAGTTTTCAATTCGCCAAACAGAATAATATTCCCACGGTGTTACTCTCCCCCGCTTGTGCCAGTTTTGACCAATATCAAAGTTTTGAACACCGAGGCGAACATTTCCGGGAATTATGTTTACGCTTAAGTTGAGTATTGATAATTAATCATTGATAATTGATAATTGATTATTAAACCACAGAGACACAGAGGACACAGAGAGGGGATAGATTAAACCAACAACAAAGGTAAGCATTCAGATATCCGTTCGTAGTAAGCCCTTTAGGGCTTAATTTCCCAACCCCTAGAATGTAAATTTTCTGATGAGTCTCCCAACCCGTTTTCAACGGGTTTCAGCTATTAGCCTTGGGTTTTAACCCAAGGTTCTATTGCCATATTTGAACATCAGGAGACGGCAACACTAACTCCACCTTATCCCCATAATAAATATTCGGAATCGGTGGGGCAAGAATTTCGATCACCGAGGGGTCTTGAATATGGGCTGGTTTCGTCTCTGGGTGAGGATAATAGATTAAAGCCGGATATTGTACCCCCTGAAACTGCAAGTAACACTGGGAAAAGGAAAAATCTTCTTGGACTCCTTCAATCCACTGGACTTGGCGAAACGTCCATTCAGGATGGGCTAAACTAAACTGATAGGGACTAATATCCACATTGAGAGTCCCTGGGTAATAGTCCCCTAAGTCTAACCCTCTCCCTTGAAAATGGGGCGTTTGTAGCGGAATTGAACCTTGGGGATAAGGACTCTCCTCACTCTGTCCCGATGCTACCTGATATCCTGCCGTCACTATACCCGATACAGTCTGCCATTGTCGATTCATGGGTCTATCTTGCGCTACAATTTCAGATTAACTATGGGAGAATTTTCTATTTTAAGGAAGATTGGGCTAAATGTCCCTTGTCAGCATTCAGCTATCAGCCATCAGCCGTCAGCTTAAAACGCTTACCTGGTGATGTCTAGTAGATGGGATATAGCGAAGAAACCTTACTATCCAAGCAGGCCACTTTCATTCATCATTTCTTTTGTAAGGAAACTTAGGGGAAACCTAACTTCCCAACTTCTCCCTTAAATCGACCGATTGTTAGTTTGCAAAATTTATGACTTATTCCCTTCCCCAACCTTGGCAACAAGATAAAATCATCCAACATAGCCAACATTTATTAGCCAGTTTTGAACATTGGTTAGGCTATTCTTTAATTGACCGTTCCGGTTCACCAGAAGAAGTGGCTCATTTGTTATTTGAAGCTCCTTTTGTTATTGTTTCCCATGATAGCCAACCCGACCCCATTTTTAACTATGGCAACCAGAAAGCCCTAGAATTATGGGAGGTGACGTGGGATCAACTCCTGCAAATGCCCTCCCGTCAAACGGCAGAGGAGATGGAACAAGAAGAACGAGCCTTGTTGTTAAAAGAAACTCAGGAGAAAGGCTTTGTACAAAATTATACGGGGATTCGCATTTCGAGTACAAAACGACGGTTTCAGATTCAAAATGGGATTATTTGGAACGTTATGGATGATCAGCAAAACTATTTAGGACAAGCGGCACTCTGTCCGAGATACCAATATTTATAAAAAGTCAAGTATTTTTCAGATAAATTTGTACAATAATGGTCACTTCTGAAGCTATTCAAAGAACAAAAAAACAACCCATTCGGACTTGTGGTATTAACCCCAACCACTGGTATGTGGTAGCGAAAAGTGTTGAGGTTAAAAATGAGCCAGTTTCTGTCACTTTATGGAAAGAAAAGATTGTTTTATATCGGGATAATGCCAATAAAATTTGGGCGTTAGAAGATTCTTGTCCTCACCGACGGGTTAAACTGAGTGAGGGGCAAGTGGTGGCCAATACCCTAGAATGTGCCTATCATGGCTGGCGGTTTGATGAACGGGGGAACTGTGTTGCGATTCCCTATTTACAGGATAAGCAAAAAATTCCTCATTGCCAAGTTAAGTCTTATCCGGTGCAAGAACATGATGGGTTTATTTGGTTATTTTTAGGGGATGAAAACCCGGATACTGTCCCGCCGATGCGGATTCCCGAATGGGAGCATTTAAATTATATTGCTAGTGTGGCGACCATTGACTGTCGGGGACATTTCTCTTTTTTAATTGAAAATATCATGGATATGCACCACGGCCACCTCCATGACGATTATCAAGCCTGGGCTTCTGCTAAACTCATTAATATTGAGGAAAGCGAACAGCGTGTCGATGCTTATTATGAGGCACAGAGTTATTATAAAATCGACAAAATTTGGTCTATTTCCCAACTCTTTTTTCCCTCTCTCCGTCAACTACACCCTGATCCTTTAACGGTGCGTTATATTTATCCCCATTGGACCTCTACATTAGGGGATGATTTTAAACTGTATTGCCTATTTTGTCCGATTGATGAAACCCACACTCGCGCTTACTTGCTGCATTTCACCTCCTTAAATGCCTTTTGGCGACTGCATAAACTGCCTATTCCCTTCCGTCGGTTTATTAAAAACCGCCTCTTTGGGGCGGCTAATGGGTTTTTAGCCGGGTTGGTGAAACAGGATGTGAAAATGATCGAACAGGAACAAGAAGCCTATTTAGCCCATCCTGAGCGTAAATGTTATGAATTAAATCGCGCGATCGCAAGTGTCCAACGACTCATTCAAACCCAAGCCGCCAACCCCCAGCACCCCCGCCCCTGAGCGACTTTGTTACAATTTTTCACAAACTCCACCACATCGCCTTAACCTGCCCTAACCTAACCAATACAACCCAAAACTGCGAGAACAAACACCGATAATGACTTCTGTTGTTCCTAACCAACCCCACAAAAAAGCCAAAGCCTTAAAAGCCAAGAGTCCACGGCCTGCCAAAGCCCTTTGTAGTGAATGCGGCCTCTGTGACACCTACTATATTCACTATGTTAAAGAAGCCTGTGCCTTCCTCAACGAACAAATTGCCGACTTAGAGGCCCGGGCCCACCAACGGAGTCGCCAACTGGACAACGAAAACGAACTTTACTTCGGAGTCCACCAAGACATGATGGCGGCCCGGAAAAAACAACCCATCGACGGGGCCCAATGGACAGGTATTGTTAGCACTATCGCCTGTGAAATGCTCAATGCGGGCAAAGTCGAAGGCGTAGTCTGTGTTCAGAATACCCCAGAAGACCGCTTTCAACCCATGCCCATCATCGCCCGCACCCCAGAGGAAGTGTTAGCCGCAAAAGTCAATAAACCCACCCTCTCGCCCAATTTATCGGTCTTAGAGCAAATTGAACAGTCGGGGATGAAGCGGTTATTAGTCATTGGCGTAGGTTGTCAAATCCAAGCCCTACGCGCCGTACAAGATAAACTCGGCTTAGAGAAACTCTACGTTTTAGGGACTCCCTGCGTGGATAATGTCACCAGAGCAGGGCTACAGAAATTCCTCGAAACCACCAGTAAATCCCCCGATACCGTGGTGCATTACGAGTTTATGCAGGACTTTCGAGTTCATTTTAAACATGAAGATGGCTCAATCGAGAAAGTCCCCTTCTTTGGCTTAAAAACCAATCAATTAAAAGACGTTTTCGCCCCCTCTTGTATGAGTTGTTTTGATTATGTCAACTCACTGGCGGATTTAGTTGTAGGCTATATGGGTGCGCCCTTTGGCTGGCAATGGATAGTCGTCCGCAATGATACAGGCCAAGAGATGCTGGACTTGGTACAAGATCAACTAGACACCCAAGGAGTATCTGAGAAAGGGGATAGAAAGCAAGCCGTGCAACAAAGTATCCCAGCCTATGATAAAGGGGTAACATTGCCCATGTGGGCCGCTCAGTTAATGGGGGTGGTCATTGAACGCATTGGGCCGAAGGGGTTAGAATATGCTCGCTTTTCCATTGATTCCCATTTCACCCGCAATTATTTATATGTCAAACGCAATTATCCGGAGAAGTTAGAGGATCATGTGCCGGAGTTTGCGAAACGGATTGTGGAGCAGTACGAGTTACCGGAAAATTAGGATGGGTGGTTAGTTGTTGGTTGTTGGTTTTTTCTTAGAGGTCCAAATGGTATAAACCCCCGCAAAACCCGACACGGAAACGCTATTACCGGGGTTTGTCTTGAATTTGCGTCGGGTATGGGGTTAATCCCGCTTCTCATCATTCCACCCACGACAAGGGACGATTCGGAGATTGAGCCGCAAAGTTTACCCATCCCTTGGTATTTTTTGGCCATCCTGTTATACTGGTTTAGATGTAAGGGCGTGTAGCTCAGTGGATAGAGCATCAGATTCCGGTTCTGAGGGTCGGGGGTTCAAATCCCTCCACGCTCGTTTTGTGTAGCTCGTTTTGTGTAGCTCGTTTTGTGTAGCTCGTTTTGTGTAGCTCGTTTTGTGTAGCTCGTTTTGTGT
>NZ_JAQMSD010000310.1 GCF_028330525.1 Spirulina sp. CS-785/01 | reverse complement strand
TGAAAATAGTGCCGTTTTGATCAAACGGATTGCTATTGAGTCAGTTGCGGTGGGCAGTCGTAACTCTAAAACGCTTCCTTCCTTGAAACTAATTCTGGGATGAGAAGAATCCCGCGTCTTTCAGCGCGGGAGATGTCAATTTGTTTAACCGGGAGTCTTTTGGCCAATGGGGCAATTGGTTCTCCTGATACGGCTTGGGTAAAGCGCGATCGCATCAACGCACTCAACCCCGATCCTAATCAATTTTTACCCTTATGTCCCGATTTTGTCATCAAGTTACGGTCAAGTCAATCTGTTCAAGATAATCCTATTTTAAACGGAAAATTAACTTAAAACTCAATGATTAATTGCTAATTACTAATTGTTTATTGTTCAACTCTTTCCCTTAATTTAATAACATTTTCCTTAATTGTTACATCAAACTGACCAAACACATTTTGTCCTAACAATCCCATGCCAGCCATACCGATATCTTCTAACTCCTCGGTGTACATCACTTCGATATTTTGCGCAGTTAACTCCCCTACAGTTAAAGTATTAACTCGACTTAAATTTACCGGGACAAAACGCCCATCGGCAACAGCAACCACACCTTGGCCTTCCGATTGTAAATTTAATTGACGGGCCATACTAGGCAAAATTTTAGTTTTTGATGCTCCAGTGTCAAAGAGCATTTTATAGGTTTCAGTATCATTAAAAGTGACTTCGACAACGGGAATTCCAGAAGCTCTAGCTAAAATGGGGATTTCGTAAACTTGTCCTTGACTTTCACTCTCGGATGGGGTGCTAGTGGTGCTTGCTTGGGAGGGTGAAGGGAGGCCCCCTTGACTACAATTCCAATCTTCTACATAAACCCCTCGGTTGGCTAGGGTTTGTAACCGACTTTGATAGACGGTGAGACGACTGGCCTGTTGGGGGGCCAAGCGTTTCATATCTTCGATCGCACTTATAGCTTCCGGCCAATTCTGCTCACAAATAGCCCGTTGTAATAATTGATTGGGATTCCTCTGGGTTAACCCAGGCAGGGATAACAAGAGAGAAAATGAAGATAAACAAGAGGTAAGGAGAAAAACTCGAAATTTCATTAATTTACTGATGGGTGATGGGTAATTATTAATTATGAATTATGAATTATCAACATTATCCTGCTTGGTTAAGAGGCGATAGACATCCACCAGATGTTCTTTGCCTTTTAAAGCAATTAATCCCCAAGACTCCACCAGGAAACGTTCTGATAAATACATTAATGTTTCCTTGGCAATAAGAATACGACAATCGACGGGTTGACGATGCTTTTCACAGGACTCTAAACGGGCGGCTGTATTGACACTATCCCCTAATACTCCATATTCTAGCCGATCCTTTCCGCCCAAAGATCCGACCACCACAGGGCCAGTAAAGATGCCAATACGCATTTGTAGCGTCGGCAACCCTTGTTGTAAACACCGTTGGTTAATTTGTTCTAAGCGATCGCTAATAGCCAACGCACAAACCACCGCATTTTCCGCATCTCGCTGCACCTCCTCCTTGTGCAGCCGCGATAAAGGCACCCCAAACACCGCCATCACCCCATCTCCTGTAAACTTATTCACAATCCCCTCACGGGACAACACCTCAGTGGTAATTTCCCCCAAAATCTCGTTTAACCAATCCAATAACTGCTCCGGAGTCATCTTTTCTGAGACGGTACTAAACCCCTTAATATCCAAAAAGAGCATTGTGGCCGTTAACTTAACCCCCGGTAGTCTGCCCGCTTTTAACAAATGATCCCGGCCTCGCCATAACGCCTCGGCAATTTCAGGGGAAGTATTTTGTCCTAATAACCTCATGACAATTTTTTGTCGGCGGTAATCGTCATAGGATTGATACGTCACCACCACACCAGCAGTAATTAAAAACCCCAAACCCGGTGCAGCCAAGGGAACCCACCCCGATGCTGTAAAAATCCCATACCCCACCCCTCCTAACACCAATAACCCCAACCCCATCCCACTAAATAAGGCGATGGGATGGCGGAGTTGCCAGCCGACAATCCCCCCCAACAGCGTCCAAACCAATAACCAAGCAATCTCGTAATGGGCTGGCCAAAACCAAAATAGAGGCCGTTGTCCCGTTGCTGCGTCCAATAACTGACTCAAGAGTTGGCCATGAGCAATCACCCCTGGCATCTTCGCATCTCCGCTTAATGTGGGACTGTAGGGGGTGAGAAAACGGTCTTCTAAACTGGGGGCCCGTGAGCCGATTAACACAATTTTATCTTTCACCCATTCTGGCTCAAACTCCCCGGCTAAGGCTTCGGTGAGGGAAATTTCTCGGGCAAGTTGTTGGGAATTGCGATATCTCAGCAGAATTTGATAGCCTTTTTTGTCCAAGGTTTGATACCCGCCAGAGTCCGGTTGTAAGGGGAGAAAGACGGCTTCCCCCAGTTGTAAATAGCCTTCTGCGGCGTATTCTTCGGCCACCTGGGGGGTAATACCTTGTTGGCCTAGATATAAAATCGCTAAACGGAGGGAAAACGAGAACAGGGTTTCTCCTTGGGGAGACTCAGAGATAAGTAAATTGCGACGAACCACATTATCCCGATCAATGGGTAGCATATTAAACCCCACTTGGTCGGGGGGAGACGCGGGAGGGGCCGGAGTCCCCAATATGGGGTCAACGTTGCGAATGGTGATGACGTTGGGTTTTTGCAGTTGTTCGACTAATGCCGAGTGGCCAGGGGGGACGGGAATATCTCGATAGACATCGAGGCCGATGGCGGTGGGTTGATGGGCTTGTAATTGTTTGAGGAGTTGGGCGATAGTGGCATCGGAAAAAGGCCATTGTTGTTGGTTTCGTAAATCGGCCTCTGTCACCCCTACTACTAAGAAACGGGGATCAGGGTCTCCATGATGATGCCAGCGTACCATCTGGTCGTAGAGGGCTAATTCTCGACTTTCTAGTCCGCCGAAGTGACGAATGCCTAATAAACTGCCTCCGACTGCTAGGGTTGCGATCGCAATCACTCTCACCCCCGTCCAATCAGCACAGGAACTTTGCATTTGTGTGGCTAATCGAGAGAGCAGTGACAATTTGGTTTCCATGGGTTTCAGGAATGAATTTTAGGGGCTGAGGTCTCAGTCGGGAAGGTTCGGAATTCTGCTCTGGGAATCGTTTTCACTCACTCCCCTCCCACACCTACCCCACAGCCCATCAACAAAAGATCACAAACAACAAATAACGAACCACCCAGCAATGGTTATGATAGGAAAAGTGACAAAACTTTATAAAAATTAATGGTTGTCTCCGCATCCGGACTGGAAAAAGTTAAAGACTCGGTAACAGAGAAAGTTTTTTTGGGCAATCAGCCCAGCCCCGAATTATTCGCCATTTTAACCATCTACTTTGTCCAAGGAATTTTAGGACTCTCCCGACTGGCCGTGAGTTTCTTCCTCAAAGATGACTTAGGCTTATCCCCGGCCCAAACCAGTGCCTTAGTTGGGGTGGCCGCCCTTCCTTGGGTGATTAAACCGCTATTTGGTTTTTTATCCGATGGCTTTCCCATCGGGGGATATCGCAGACGACCCTATCTGATTGTATCGGGGATTTTAGGCGCGATCGCGTGGCTTGCTTTAGCCACCATCGTACAAACCGCCTGGGCAGCCACCCTAGTTATTTTAATATCTTCCCTCTCCATCGCCATCAGTGATGTCATTGCCGACTCCCTCGTAGTGGAAAGAGTCCGGGACGAATCCCTCAGCGAAGCCGGGTCCCTCCAGTCTCTCACCTGGGGAACATCCGCATTAGGCGGCATTATCACCGCTTATCTCAGTGGGTGGTTACTCGCAGTCTTTAACACGACAACCGTTTTTTCCATTACAGCCACCTTTCCCCTAGTCGTCACAGCAGTGGCCTGGCTGATCACCGAAAACCCGGTAAATCCCCAAGACAACACCGCCCTCCGTAATATTAAAGGACAACTCAAGAACTTATGGGGGGCCATTCGCCAAAAATCCATCTGGTTGCCCACCCTCTTTATTTTCTTCTGGCAAGCCACCCCCAACAGCGAAACCGCCCTCTTTTACTTCACCACCAACGAATTAGGGTTTGAACCGGAATTTTTAGGGCGTTTACGTCTTGTCACCAGTATCGCCTCCTTAGTGGGAATTGGGCTTTATCAGCGTTTTTTACGAGAAATCCCCTTTCGGGTCATTTTAGGCTGGACAACGGTGTTAGCGGCGGCGTTAGGCATGACAACGTTAATTTTAGTCACCCATGCCAATCGCGTTATAGGGATTGATGACCATTGGTTCAGTCTCGGCGATAATCTTATTCTCACAGTAATGGGACAAGTCGCCTTTATGCCTGTTTTAGTGTTATCTGCCCGTTTATGTCCAGCAGGAGTTGAGGCCACACTCTTTGCCCTGTTAATGTCGATCTGGAATTTAGCCGGACTCCTCTCCCAAGAGTTAGGGGCCTTACTCACCCATCTCCTAGGCATTACTGAACATAATTTCGAGAATCTCTGGTTATTAGTTGTTCTCACCAATCTTTCCACTTTACTCCCTCTCCCCTTCCTCCATTGGCTGCCTAAAAAAGAGGATGTTTAGTTATTTATTCTTTGTTCTTTGTTCTTGGTTGTTTGTGCAAGACCTAGAAACCGGGTTTCTGTATCAAGATTTAAAATTTTACACAAAATGAGGATAAGAAATCCGGTTTCTCCCCTAACCAATCACTAATCACTAATCACCAATTATCTAAAATGCAAACACTATCCAACCCAACCCAACCCTATAGCATTAAAGACTGGCAACGGGGTTATGAATCTCAGCGTCAAGAAGCCGCCTATTGGATTGAAAATATTGAAGGAACAGTCCCCACCGACTTAAACGGGACACTCTTTCGTAATGGCCCCGGATTACTCGATATTCACGGCCAACCCATCCAACATCCCTTTGATGGCGATGGGATGGTTTGTGCCTTTACCTTCGATCGCGGTCGAGTTCATTTCCGTAACCGCCACGTCCGCACCGAAGGCTTCCTCAAAGAACAACAAATGGGGCAAATCTGTTATCGGGGGGTATTTGGCACAGCAAAACCAGGCGGTTGGTTGGCCAACGCCTTCGACTTTCAAATCAAAAATATTGCCAACACCAACATTATTTACTGGGGAGATAAATTACTCGCCCTCTGGGAAGCCGGCCAACCCTACCGCCTTGACCCAACAACCTTAAAAACCTATGGCATAGACCGCCTAGACGGCATTTTAGGCGACAAGGATACCTTTGCCGCCCATCCTCGGATTGACCCCCATTGCGAAATGGACGGGGGAGACCCCTGTCTAGTCAATTTTGCCCTTGATGTGGGTCTCTCCACGCAAATTAGGATTTACGAAATCAGTCCCCAAGGGAAATTAAAACGCAAACAAGTCCAAACCATTCCGGGGTTTGCCTTTATCCACGATTTTGCCATTACACCCCATTATTGTATTTTCTTTCAAAACCCGATCAGCTTTAATCCCTTGCCCTTTGCCCTGGGAATGCGAGGGGCCGGGGAGTGCATTCGGTCCAACCCCAAAGAGTCCACTCGCGTAGTCGTGATTCCCCGTGATCCCAATTCGGGGGAGTCGGTGCGAGTGTTAGAGGCCGATGCCGGATTTATTTTCCATCATGGGAATGCCTTTGAACGGGATCAAGATACCATTATCATGGACTCCATTGCTTATCCGACATTACAGCAAGTGGATCCCAATCAAGATTTCCGCGAAGTTAATTTTGAAGCCTTAGACTCCGGTCAGTTGTGGCGGTTTACCTTGAATTTACAGAGTCAACAGGTTAACCAAGAGTTATTGTCTGTCCGTTGTGTGGAGTTTCCCACCTTACATCCAGACCGAGTGGGACGCAACCATCGCTATCTCTATTTAGGGGCGGCCCATAATCAGCAAGGCAATGCCCCCTTACAGAGTATTTTTAAGATTGACTTAGAGACTCGAAAACAACAATTGTATTCTTTTGCGCCAAAAGGATTTGTGGGAGAGCCAATTTTTGTCCCGAAACCCGGTAGCATAGAGGAGGATGAGGGTTGGTTATTAGTGATGGTGTATGACGCGGCACAACATCGCTCGGATTTAGTGATTTTGGATGCTCAGAAGATTGAGCAAGGCGCGATCGCGTGTTTACATCTCCGCTATCATATCCCCTATGGATTACATGGCAGTTGGACTCCTGTATGCTTCCCCTTATAAATAAAGCCTCCATCAACAAGGGGTGAGATGCCCCACAGGGTTTGACATTAGTATGAAATTTAGCATTGTCATCACCACCTACAACCGTCTGACCCTGCTAAAACGGGCGGTTTACTCCGCCTGTCGTCAAACCGTCCCTTGTGACGTGATTGTGGTGGATGATTGTTCAACGGATGGAACACAGGAATACATGACCGCCCTGTGTTCCCAAAATCCCCACGTCCTCTACCATCGCAATAAAATAAACTTAGGCCACTCCCAAAGCGTCAATCGGGGGGTAGAATTAGCCACCGGAGACTGGATAAAACCCCTCGATGATGATGATTATCTGGCCGCCGAATGCGTGGAGATGATGCAAAATGCCATCCAACTGCGTCCCCAAGCGGTCATCTGCTCCGCCCAAGCCTTACAAGTGGATGAACAGGAAAAACCCCTGTATTTAACCTGTACCATGGGTCAGGGGTTAGTCTGTTACATTCCCCAAGGGGATATCCATCGGGGAATGCTCCTCGAAGAAGTCCCCTTCGGCACACCGGCCCAAGTGGCCTTTCAACGGGACGCTTTCTTAAAATCTGGGGGTTGGGATTCCAGTCTGGATGCCAATTTTGATGATATTGATTCCTGGCTCAAAATTGCCCAATTTGGGGATGCCCTCTTTATTAATCGCTGTTTAGCCTACCGAACCGTCTGGTCCGGCAGTTACAATCAAAAACTCACCCTCCTCACCCGTCTTAAAACCCATATCCTCATCAAGCACAAAATTTATCAATTTGTTGACCCCCAAGATCAAGACCAAATCCCCCAACTCAGACATATTGAAAACTATCTCAGACTCCATTGGAGTTTGATTGCTTTAAAACAAAGACAATGGCGAAAAGCCTTCAGTTTAGCCGCCTCAGCCCCCTTAGACCTGCAAGCATGGCAACTTCTCTTTCGACGCTTCCAACGGGAACAAACCGTTAATTCCTTCCTCCCCCCGGCGGTCTTTCCCCAACTTGTTCATAATTTGCGAGAGCAAACCACCGCCACTGGCTCTCTCATCCAAAACTATACCACCCTGCGCTGGGGCCTCAAGGCATGGCAAAACCATCGCCCCATCCAAGCCTTCCAATTAGCCAGTCTCGCCTTATGTTCTCCCACCGCTTGGCCGTTATTCTTCACCCTATTCTCCCCTCCCATGGGCTGTCCCCCCGGTATCCTGCTACACCCCAATCACATTACTCTCCTGAAAATTATCTGTTTTCTACAAAAAAAAGCCCCCTCCTCCTTAACCGATGTGCAAGAATTCCACCTCTGTCTCAAATTTCGTTTAGTGCGTCTTGCTTTCCACCAGCGTCGATGGTTCATTTTGTGGCAATATTTATGGCCACTGCTGGGGTCCAGATCCGCGTGGCGACTGTTGATTAAACTCTGGTTTCGCCATAATCGCCGTCAGCGAGAGACAGAAATTCGTAAAATTATCCTTATGGACGCTCTCAAGACAGGATTATAAGTTGAGTTCGCGCTCTGAAGTGGCTCGAATTCCGATACACTAAACACTATTGCCCTTTTTCTCGTTGATTGACCAAAATCGCTAACAAAGAATAGCTCTCTGGAATCTAAAATGCTGGTTGATCCAAGCTCAAATATGCTGGTTTCTGTTCCTACTCAATCGGTGGTTTTACAACTGCCCATTCATTTGTGTGAGGATTATGTAAGTTGGTTGCGATCGCGCCTTGAGCAAAAACAAGGCACTCACGTGGTTACACTCAATTCAGAAATGGCCATGTTGGCCGAACGCAACCCCCCACTCACCCAAGTCATCAAAAATGCCGAATTAGTCATTCCCGACGGGGCCGGCGTTATTTTCTATCTACGTCTCCGCAAACAACAACAACAACAACGCTGTCCAGGCATTGAGTTGGCCGGGTCACTCATCGAAACAGTAGCCCAAGACTCCAACCCCCTCCCTATGGTCTTTTACGGTGGCCAACCCGGTGTCACCGAAAAGGCGGCCGCCCACTGGCAAAGCCGTTATCCCCATCTCACCATTACCCCCTATCACGGCTATCTCGATGACCAAGAACAAGGGGACTTTAAAGCCTTTTTACAAGATACCCAACCCCCTTTGATTTTGGTCGGGTTAGGAGTCCCCCGCCAAGAATTTTGGATTGCCGAACACCGTTCCCTTTGTCCCCAGTCCGTTTGGATTGGTGTTGGGGGCAGTTTTGATATTTGGGCTGGGGTCAAATCTCGCGCCCCTGCCTGGTTACAAAACTATCATCTAGAATGGCTCTATCGACTGTATCAAGAACCTTGGCGTTGGCGTAGGATGCTGGTCTTACCCCAGTTTGCCTGGCGAGCTTTGGTTGGCTAAGACAGACCCCTATGAATAGCTTTCTCAATCATGTTACCTCCCGTTTACCCAACTCCTCTAACGCCGCTATTGCTCCAGAAGTCATTGTCCGTTTACAAAAAGTCTCGAAAGTCTATGACGAAAACACCCCCTGTTTACAAGACATTAATCTCCATTTGAAGCGGGGGGATTTTCTCTTTATTACCGGAAGTTCAGGAACCGGGAAATCTACCTTGCTCAAACTGTTATATGGCGAAGAACGAGCCACCTCGGGCCGAGTGTATGTCAATGGCTACAATATGGATAAGCTCAAAGGCGATCGCTTGGCCAAATTCCGCCGACGAGTGGGGGTAGTCTTCCAAGATTACAAATTAATCTCCAATCGTACCGTCTTTGAAAATATTGCCTTTGTCCTCCAAGCTCAAGGCCGCCGCAAACGGGAAATAGAGCGTCGTGTTCTCCCAACACTCAAAATGGTAGGATTAGCCCACAAAGCCGCTTATTTCCCCGACCAACTATCAGGAGGCGAACAACAGCGCGTCAGTCTCGCTCGCGCTATTGTCGGCACACCCCCCTTACTCCTCGCCGATGAACCCACAGGAAATTTAGACTCCGATAACGCACGCCAAATTTTGCGAACGCTACTCAATCTCAATACTTACGGGGCCACCGTCATTGTCACCACCCACGACACTCAACTCGCTCATATGTCCAAACAACCCATTATCCAGTTACGTCAAGGCCGACTATACTGGTTAAAACGAGTGGGGTGAACAATTAACAATTCGCAATTTGCAATTAATAATTAGGGCTTGCTGAATAACTCTATAATCCTCACAAAATCAGGGTTTTGAGGAATTTTAATGTGATCTTTATTAATTACAAAGTTACCTTATTTGTGATAAAATAAACAAATTTTGATAGCGCAGAAAGCCCAGAAAAAAGCTAAAATAGAGAAAAAATAGCAAGATTCAAAAACCCCGGTTTCTCATGGCCTCAGGCCGCCCCCCCGATAAAGTTATCGAAGGGGGGTTCGGGTTCGCTGAGTTCGCGCTAAGATTTGGCTAGGGTTCACCGACATCTGCTGACCGAATCAGGCAGGGCAGAATAGAAAGAAGAAATCCAAGAATCACTGTAGGGTTCGCGTAGCGTCCCGTTTGGGGAATCGCCGCTTGCTGGTTAGGGTAAGGGCCATGAATGCAGAACAACTAAAAAAAATTACAGGTTACTTCATCCTAGAGGCCAAAGAATACCTCGACGTGATTGAAGCGAGTGTGAATGACCTGCAAAACACCGTAAATGATCCCGATCGCATTCAAGAAGCGTATCGGGGGGCTCACTCCATCAAAGGAGGGGCTGCCATGTTGAATATAGAGAGTATTCGCTTTACGGCCCATCGCTTAGAAGATTACTTTAAATTTCTCAAAGCGGAAACGTTACCCGTTGATCAGCAACTAGAAAATCTGCTTCAGCGCGTGTATTCCGGACTAAAATCCCTCCTCGGCAAGCTAGAAGAAAGCCTCAACTTGCCCCAAGAATTTGCCGAAAACGTGATGGGTGATATACAACCCCTCTTTGGGCAAGTGGAAAACCACCTCCAGGAATTGGCCGCAGGAGAAAGCGAGAGTCCAGAAGATAGCCAAGACAGTGATCCCCCCCCAACCCAGGAGGGAGAAGCAGCCCCAGTTACCAAAGAAGACCTACAAGCCAACGTTTGGCCGTTGATCAGTGCCATAACAGAACTGAAAAACGCCGAAGATACCCAACCTCACCGAGGCCAAGTGCAGAGTCACTGTCATCAGTTAGCCCGCTTAGGCCAAACCTGGAATTGTTCAGGTTGGACTAATTTGCTCGAAACCGCCCAGAGTGCCATTGTTTATCCCCAGAATGACTATTCCAGCACCATTCAATTAATTTTAGATGAACTAAAAAACGCTTGTCGGTTACTCCTGAAAGGCAATCAAGCAGCTATTCAACCCAGTGAACAACTGACCGCCCTCGGTCCACCCACCCCAACCCAAAGCGACAGCAGCGACTCCGACAACGGAGAAGACTTAGCCAACCTCTTTGCCGATGCGGCCTCCGACTTGGACCCCGGTTGGGAAAGTGACTGGAATGAGGACTCCTTTGATCTCTCTGATGATCTCTCTGATGATCTCTCTGATACTCTCTCGGAGGAAGACAGTGGGAGAGAAGACGAGGACAGTAACTTTGATGACTTGTTTAAAGACTTTGACGAGGGAGAGACAGACGACGCAGAAGACGAAATTGGCGCAGAAATCAACAACGAACTAGAAGACCTCTTTGGAGAAGAAGATGCGATCGCAGAAGAAGAACTAGGCATCATTGACCCCCAACTCAACGAATTTGCCAACACCAGCAGCGACCTAGAACCCCATGCGGACTTATTGAATGTAGAAGAAAGCAAGACCCCCTCCCCCCAAAACAACTCCCTTCAACCCGGTCAGGAATTTGACTCCCTACACCACCTCTTTGGCGAAGATTTCTCCTTTGAAGACATCTCCTTTGAAGATAGTGAAGCCAAAAACCAGAACGGCAAAGGAAAAGGGGACTCCTCCTCCCACTCCAGCGACTGGGATCACAGCAGTGAGGCAAATTTTGATCAAGACCTAGATGATCTCTTTTCCGACGTAGATGACCCCGAAACTCAAACCCTCCTCAATGAAAACTTTGGGGACTTTGATCTCGGAGAAGACAAGGCCGCCTCCTCTTATCCTGCTTCAGGGCAAGACCAAGACTTCGCCTCAAGGGAGGACGAAGACGACTTTAGCGACTTACTCAGTCTAGACTCCTCTCAGTCTTCAGGGGAGAACAATGGGACTGAGGCCACCTCCGAGAAGGACTGGGATGATTTATTTGCTCAAGATCAAGAAGATGAGGACAGTTTCTCTAGTGATGAGATGGAGGAATTCTTGAGTGGCAACAATATGGATATTGGTCTCATGGAGTCCGAAACGTCATCCTCTGACCAAGGAGAGGAGGGGAATGCAGAATTAGGCGATGCAGCATTAGGTGATTTTGCTGATTTTGACGAATTTGTGAGTGGGGAATATGAAGACCAAGAAGAAACCCCCGCAGCATCAGAAGATATTGATGACCTAGAAGGGTTACTCAGTGGGGAATATGAAGACCAAGAAGAAACCCCCGCAGCATCAGAAGATTATGAAGACCTAGAAGGGTTACTCAGTGGCGAATATGAAGACCAAGAAGAAACCCC
>NZ_JAQMSD010000309.1 GCF_028330525.1 Spirulina sp. CS-785/01 | reverse complement strand
GGTCTATGTGTAGCCTAAGAGGTTGTGAGTCTCAGCCGCATCGTTCGCGCAGCGTCTCCGCAGGAGAAGCGGTATCGACTCACCCGCTTTCCTCCCCCACCTGTTCCGAGGTGGGGGAGTCCCGCGGCTCTTTTGTTGAACCAAGACCAAACAACTCACCACAAATAACAACTATAACTTCATCAACCCTTCACAAAAGACTGGGTTTTGTTAAAGAGTTGGTGAAAGGGGCTGTTGGTTGTAGCGATCGCGCTTCCATTCCTCCTATACTGATAGTAGGAACAGACTTCACAGGGGGAAATCCCATGACACTACGCACAGGGTTAATTGCCTTATCACTGGCTACCGTAGGAGCATTAGCAGGAACAAGTAACGCCAACGCTTTTACATTAGGCGGACATTACGACGGAGCAGAATTTGACGCACTAGGGGTTGAAATTCCCTGGGCCGCTGAAACCCGCATCGGTCGCGTTGGAGACCACGAAATCAACATCCACGACAGTGCCAACGACGCAAACAACCGAGTCCAAGCGAACTATGATGACTGGGTAAGCGGAGAAGCCGTTGATTTTAGCTTAACCTTTGACAGTCTTAACAATCTCCTCACCTATACCGTCGCTGGGGTTGAAGTCTCCAAAAGCGAGATCAGCCAAGATAGTTTCTCCGACCTCTACATCCGTAGTAGTGCGAGAGTGGATGGAGCGAGTATGGTGGTGGATAATCTTTACTTAGAAGACAGCACCATGGCCTCTGCTATTAATGATATCTCTAGTGCTGCTTGTGTTGGAAGCGTGGGCTGTGGCTATTTTGATGCCGACTATCTCCACATTGCCGACATCACCGGAGATTTCACCCTCACGGGACAATCAACCATGAGTTGGGCCGACGGCAGCAAACCGAAAAACTCCCAACTTGCCTATCAAATTAAGCTAGTTGAAGGGGACAACACCACAGAATCAGTCCCTGAACCTGCAACCCTGTCCTTGCTTTCGTTAGGAGCATTTGGCGTAATTCTCAGAAGTCGCCGTAGTGCTGCCTAAAAGTAAAAGTGTTTCCCTGTGTGCTTGAGTTTTCCTTTCTTCGTGTTTTAGTTCATCATTGCCATCGTCTTCCTCAGTTTCTCGCAAACTGAGGAAATTTTTTGGGTAAGGTAAGTATTAGATGCCTTGGGTTAAAACCCAAGGCTAATCGCTGAAACCCGTTAAAACGGGTTGATAGACCTGAGCATTCAGCATTTCCCCTGCGGCGAGACTCCGGCTGAATGCTTGCGCCTCGGTTAATCTATGACAGCCAAAAAACTGTCCTCTCCTCGGCAACTTGCCGGGGAACTCCTCGGTCATGGGAGGTAAAGCAGGGAAAAAGAATGATGAAGTTGATCAAACTCTCCTGCTGGTGAAGATTTAGCGCAGTAAATAGCACTGACTGACCCTAAATGCTTCTCTCACTCACTCAAAAAGCCTCAACTCACTGACTTAGAAGGAGATACAAGATGTTTAACTTCAATAATTGGAAAGCTACGGTTGCTGTTTGTTTAACATTAGGAATGAATGTTGGTGCGCTTACTCCCTTCGTTGTACCAATGGTTAACCCTGAACCCGCTATAGCCCAATCTAATACATTTCGGGATGTTCCCAATAATTATTGGGCAGAAGATTTTATTGAAGCATTGGTGAATCGGGGGGTGATTGCAGGTTTCCCCGATGGTACATTTCGCCCGGAAGCCCCGGTGACTCGCGCTCAATTCTCCTCCATGTTAGGTGCGTTTAATAAGGCAAAAATACGCTCTGCGGTGAATTTTGTGGATGTTGCCCCTGGGTACTGGGCTGCTTCGGCCATTGATAATGCCTATGAAACGGGCTTTTTAGCGGGTTATCCGGGGAATGTGTTCCGGCCTGAACAAAATATCCCACGGGAACAGGTGTTGGTGTCTTTGGCCAATGGACTCAACTATGAGGCGGATCAACCTGTGAGCGAGGTGTTGGATTACTATAATGATGACTTCAATATCTCTAATTATGCTCGCACGCCGATCGCGGCTGCCACTGAGGAAGAAATGGTGGTCAATTATCCCAATGTGAAAACCCTCAACCCCGGACGGAATGCGACTCGTGCAGAGGTGGCGGCGTTTCTCTATCAAGCGTTGGTGAGTCGAGGCCAGGCCCCGACGATTAATTCCGCTTATATTGTGTCGCCTACTCCTATTGCCACGCAATATAAGATTCCTGCGGGGACTCAGCTTCCGGTGGCTTACGAACAGGATAAAATCTTGTTGATGCCCGATGAAACTGTGCCTGTGACGTTGGACTTGAAAACCAATGTGACGACGCAGGATGGTCAGTTGTTGATTCCTGGGGAGAGTAAGGTGTCTGGACGTTTGCAACCGGCGGGGAATGGGACGCGGTTTGTGGCGGAGGAGATTATTTATCCCGATGGTACAACTCAAGCTATAGATGCGTCTTCGCAAATTATTACTGAGACGGAAACGGTGCGTCGGGGTAGTAATGCGGGGAATTTGGTGAAAAATGCGGCTATTGGGACGGCGGCGGCTGCTGCTATTGCGGCGGTGACTGGCGATCGCGCGATCGCAACTGAAGAAGTCCTCTTGGGTGCAGGTGCAGGGGCGTTAACTGCATTGATCCAATCCTTCTTAGGTCGAGATAGTGTTGATTTGATGGTTGTTGAACCCAATACCAACCTTGATTTAACTTTGGGGTCTGATTTAGTGGTCAGCACTCGGTAAGTCTTTGAGTCTTGGGTGCAATACCCAAGACTCATTGCTCAGGACTGGGGGAAATCGGTTCGTAGTAAGCCCTAACCGGGCTTTTTTTCTTTTCAATCCATCAATTCTCGATGAGCTAAGGGTTTTTCCCCTTGGTGTAGTCCCGTGAGTTTCCTTCCTGTACAAAATAATTGACACTCCTGGGTCTATGGAGTACAACCGAGACATATTTTTATTTGGTGTGTAACACAGGAGTTTTTACTATGGGTTTCTTTGGTCAAAGAGCAGCCGTGTTGGGGATGTTGGTGTTAGGGAGTTTGGCGTTACCTGCGGCGGCACAGGTGCGGGAGAATAACGTGGAGATTGCTCAAACGGATATGTGTCGTCAGGTGCGGGGGGATATGGTGATTTATTCTGAACCGTCGGTGGATGCAGAGGTGGAACAACGGTTGAGTCCGGGCGATCGCGTGACGATTGTTAGTCGTACCCCAGTCCAACCCGATGAAGAAAATTTTCGCTTTGTTGAAGTGGCCACCCCTACTCCCGGTTGGATGGTGTTAGAAACGCGGTTAACCCCTGGGGGTCCGTTACAAAGTACATTGATGATGTGTTCGAGTGCAACTCCGACAACTCCTATTCGTGGGTTATGGTAGTCGTTCGCCGTCATAGATAGAATCAAGGGGAAATTAAACCAAGTCACTCAGTCATTTCCCCTCTTTCGCTTGTTGACAGTCCTGTAATTGCCAGAGTTGGAGAACGATCGCATCAATAGCTTCCCGTTGCACGCGGACAGACTGCTCAGAGCGATTGAGCATAATACTAAAAACGAGGGGAGGATATTGCGGGGGGTCCAGATATCCGGAGAGGGTAGAAACTCCGGTCATTGTCCCGGTTTTGGCTTGGACTTCCCCCATTAAGGGAGTGTCTTGAAACCGTCGTCGTAAGGTCCCACTGACTCCCCCTAGGGGTAAGGAGTCTCGAAAGACTTGGCCTTGGGGGGTTTGGTCTATGGCAATTAGGGTGGCAACGACCGCTTGGGGACTGAGGAGGGTATGACGGGAGAGTCCTGACCCGTCTCGGAGGTGATAACTGTTGGGGGGGACTCCTAAGTCGGTTAAGCTGGCTTGGAGGGGTTCGAGTCCTCCCAGTTGTTGGAGGAGGGCTTCGGCGTAAAGGTTGTTGCTGGATTGGTTGGTGTTGCGGATGAGTTGGGAGAGGGGGGGTGAGGAGAGGGTGAGGCGTTGGGGTTTGGCTTTTTCGAGGGGGTGGGGGGGTTGAATTTGGGCGGTTTCTACGGTGATTCCGGCTTGTTGGAGGAGTTGGAGTAGGGTGTCTTGGAAATATAAGGCGGGGTTTAAGATGGCCATGGCCCAGGAATCAGGATCGGCGTTGGCGGCTAGTTCTCCGGTAATGTAAAGGGTGGGTTTTCCTAGCTGGCTGTTAATTGCGAGGGTGTCGGGGGTGTCGGGGGGACGGGTGGTGCTTTGGTTGATGATTAACCATTGTTGTAGGGCTATTTCATCGTTGCTTACCAGTCTCACGGGTTGGCCGTTTTGTTGGGGATAGAGGGTGAGATTAAAGGTATTTTCGTTGAGGATGAGGTGATTGACGGGCATTCCGTAGTAGAAGTTCAGGTCGTAAATTTCCCAAGTGGGGTGACGCATTTGCTGAGGGGGGGTGGTTTCGATGAGGGTGAGTTGTTGGATGTGTTGAATATTGCGATCGCGCAATTCCTGGACTAGGGTTTCTAGGTGTTGGGTGGTGAGACTGGGATCACCCCGGCCAATGATTCGTAATTCTTGTAAGTTGGGGGGTGTGCCTTGGGCCAAAATGGGGGTTTCGATGCGAAAGTTGGCCCCTAGTTGGTGTAATGCTGCTGCGGTGGTGAGGAGTTTGGTATTGGAGGCCGGGGTAAAGTAGTCTTCGGCCTGTCGGGTGTAGAGGGGGGTGTCTTGGTTGAGGGGTTGAATGAGAATTCCCCAGCGCGATCGCGCGAATTCCGGACCGTTGATAATCGGTTCAAGGGCCGCAGATAATTCGGCCTCACAAACCCCAGTTGGAGGGGATTGGGCCCCTAGGGGAAGGGTTGAAAAGAGCAGGAATAGTGCAACGGTGAGGTTAGGGACTAGATTCATGCAGGGTTGGGGTGTCGAGGACAACGCGATCGCGTCCTTCTTTTTTAGCACGATATAGGGCTTGATCCGCCAAGGTAATTAAATCATCAGGTGAATGCTGCCCATCAGGAATTACACTTCCCACCCCTAAACTGAGGGTGACATACTCACTCACCTCCGAATTAGGATGAATTAAACGATGTTGCTGGAGGATCACACGAATGTTTTGGGCCACCTCTAAGGCCCCTTGGGTATTTGTATTGGGAAGAATAATAGCAAATTCTTCGCCCCCATACCGGGCCACCAGATCAGTGGACCCTTTACACACCTTTTCTAGAATGCGGGCCACTTCCTGCAAACAATCATCCCCTGCTGGGTGGCCGTAACTGTCGTTATAGCGTTTAAAATAGTCCACATCGGCTAAAATGAGCGAGAGAGGATGTTCTAACCGTTGCAATCTAGACCATTCTCGCTCTAAATATTCATCAAAACGACGACGATTCGCCAGTTGGGTAAGCTCATCAATAGCGGCCAGATGTTGCAGTTGTTGGTTGGCCTGCTGAAGTTTATTAAATAATTCGGCCTGTTGAATGGCAATGGCCACTTGATCCGCCAAATCTTTTAATAATTGTACCTCGGAGGGTTGCCATTCTCGCGCCCCTTGGCAATGATGGGCGAGGAGTAATCCCCAAAGACTATCACTCTGTAAAATGGGAAGGGCTAAATTAGCCCGAATTTGAAATTGTTTTAAAAAGTCCACATAACAGGGGGCTAAATCATCTTGATAAATATCGGTAACGGTGTGAATTCTCCCTTGGCGATATTGGTGAATATAAAATTCTGTAAAACAGGGGTCATAAATGTGTAGTCCCAAGGTTTTTGACCACCCATCACTGACCGATTCTACGGCAATTTCTCCACTCCAGTCGGAGTGAAATTTATATAATAAAACACGATCCGTTTGTAATAAGTTGCGGACTTCTTTTACTGTGGTTTGTAGAATCTCGGATAAGTTTAAGGATTTACGAATTCGCTTTAAGATTAAACGAGTAAGCTGCTCTCGTTCATTTTTATGCCGTAATGTTTTTTCTGTTTCAATCCATCGAGTAATATCTTGAAATGTCCAAGTTTTGCCAATTTCTTCTGCTTGAGAATAGAGGGAGTTGGCATGAATTCTCACTGCTTTCCCATCTTTAAAATAAAATAACTGTTCGACGGGAGGAGTGGATTGTTTTAAGGTTGCTTGAATAAACTGAATAAATTGTAAAGGACGTTTTAGTTTCTGAGCAATTTCTCGCAGCTTCCAAGGGGTGAGTTTGTTTTTGATGTCGTCTTCTGATATATCCCAAATTGCTAATAATTTTTGGTTATAAATACAATCTTTCTGTCTCCCATCAAGGATAAAAATACCACTATCCGAAGAATCAATAGCCGCTTGCAAGAGAGGGAAAACATCAGTAATTTTTTGAGGTTGAAAAAAGTTAAATAAATTACCTTGCATCAACATAGACAGAACAAATCAGGGTTTATAATAATTTCGTAAAAGTCTATTTTGCGTCCCTTGAGACGAAAGTGAGGTCTTTTATAGGTTTGAAAGTGACTAAAGAGTATTAAAATTTAGGATATATAAAGATTTAGATAGTCTATCTCTTACAAAAATCATAAAAATTAATATTAAGTTCAAACATTAAGTTCAAACATTAAGTTCAAACATTAAGTTTAAACATTAAGTTTAAACATTAAGTTCACTTAGCACAAGCATCAGGCCACTCCTATCCCTTAATCTTAGCGAAAATTAGCATTTAAGGAAGTCTGTTATTGTTCGTGCGTGAAAGGTGAACTCCAGATGGTAGGATGGAGAGAGTCTTGCAGATAAGTAAATTCACGGTGAGAGGCAGTGGTTGCTTGCGATGCAAGGGTAAATTGGACTGCAACCTCTCTGGTATTCATTCCTAGGGGTTTAGGGAGAGAAAACTCAACGTTAGATAAGGGATAGACTTTGAGGGGATAAAGTAAATCAAAAAACGACTTAATATCCGATACTGTCTTGGTGGGAGAGGTAGGGTTGGACGGATTTTCTAATTGAATATAAAATGAGTATAAATGCTGAGTTGTGTTGGTATTATTCCGAATTAAACCTTGCGTAATTTTAACAATAATTTGGTCAGATTTGATGTGATATTCCCCCCATAACTCTGCGGTGAGGGGAAAGGTGGCATTTCCTTGGGTGGAGACTCGAAAGGGAATGATGGTGTCACTGTCTGGAGAGGATACTGTTTGTGGGGGAAGATATTTCTCTAGGAAAGGAGTCAGAGAGTGTAACTGGAGGGTTGCTTGTAAGGAGGAGGGAGGGGTGTGGAGGGTGTCAGATAGTTTATATCCTCCATATCCCCCAATACCAAGCATGAGAGAGGCCACCCCCACGGTTGGCCAGAGTAAGGGTTGACGGAGTGGCCGGGTGGCCGGGGTGGGGTGGAGATGGTTTAATGCGGTTTTTGCGTCGGGGAAACGGTGTTTTTGTTGCGGGGTGACTAATTTCTCCAACCAGCGACTAAACTTAGGATGGAGTCGGTGGGTAAGTTGCTCTTTAAAGTGAATTTGATAATCTTCCCCGATTAAATTATTAATGTGGTGGGAGGGGGTTTTGGTTAAGAGACTAATTAAAGTGACTCCTAAACTGTAAAGATCAGATGCAGGGGTGAGTTGACGGTTGAGGAGTTGTTCAGGGGGCATAAAGCCCAATGTCCCTTTTATAATACTACTTTCGGAGACACTCCCAGTATAGGGGTGAGCAAAGCCAAAATCGACGAGATAGGCTTGGAGGCCGTTGTTGGTTTCAATTAAGATATTAGCGGGTTTAATATCTCGGTGAAAAATGGGGGGAGTTTGCTGTTGTAAATACTGTAAAACGTCAAGGAGTTGTAGGGCAATGCGTCGGAGTTGGGAGGGAGTAAGGTTGCGACAGTCGGCTAAATTCTGGGCCGCTTTGTATTCTTGGACAAGATAAAGGGCTTCGGGTGTGTCAAAATGGTGTAAGTAGCGAGGAATGCGGGGATGAGATAGCGATCGCAAAACCTCCATTTCCCGACTCACCGCTTCGTAAGCACTCCAGTTGGTATAAACATGATTAAATTGAAATTGTTTTAAAACCACCCAATTTTCTGTGTTTAGCTGTTGTGCTAAATAGGTTTTACGGCCACTGGTGGGGTGTTGGGATAATACCCGTAGAATGGTGTAACCTTGATCGGTAAGATCGGGGAAGTTTTGTATCATTGGGGGATAGGGGAGTTGTTGGGGGAGAAACCGGGTTTCTTATTTTACTTGTTGGCTAATATTTTAGCTTTAGATAGAAACCCGGTTTCTGGGTTATCTTCCTTTTTTAGGGTGGGGAGAAACCGGGTTTCTTCTTTGACTTGTTGGCTAATATTTTAGCGTTAGATAGAAACCCGGTTTCTAGTGTTAATTATCCATTGGCCATTAACATTGAATCTAAATTCCCTTTATTATTTAAAGCATATAGTTCATCACAACCGCCAATATGCTGATTATTAATGAAAATTTCTGGGACTGATCTACGGCCATTTGCCCGTTGGGCCATTTGTTGTCGGGCCGCTTCATCTCCATCTATTTTATATTCGGTAAAGTCCACCCCTTTCCACCAGAGTAGCAGTTTGGCGGCGATACAATAGGGGCAGGTTTGCCAAGTGTAAATTTCGACATTGGCGTTGATTTTGTCGGGATTTCTGCCGAGAATGGGGTTCAGAAAGTCTAACATGGGTGTTACGTTGCTCTATAATTTAGCTTTGCTTTATGGTAACGAGTTTCCCGTCAGATAGTTAACAGTAAGGCCGCATACCCTCCCGCACCGAGGAAAAATGACCAAAGACAACTCTCTTTTGTTTCCGGGAGTTCTTCTTTGAGGACGTTGAGGAGGAGTCCTCCGGCCACTAACCCCCATAATACAGCAATGACGGCTTCATCTAAAAGCAGCGATCGCCCGACTATCCATCCCACCAAAAGGCCTCCCGCTAAAATCCAACGGCCTACCCGATCATAGGGCTGTTTATGGTGACGACGCAAGCCGCGATCGGTGATGAGAAAGTGTAACCCAAGAGCGATAGAAAGCAAAATAGTGGACGTTAACCCCCTGGCCTCCATATCACTCAATAACTCCCCAATCAGGGCGTTATATAGGCAAAAAACCCCAATGTGAACCCAAAATATAGCCGGGGTGGTGCAGTCTTGTCCAGTTAATTTAAGGTTATGACGGCGCGATCGCATGGCCAACCCCTCCACCCCATAAAAAATCCCCAACCCCACCAAGGCCAACAAATAAGCGTGTTTCTCCAGAAAGGCCAACCCCCCCGTATGCTCAATTTCAGTTTGCACCACATTCAATTCCGGCAAAATATCCAGAAACACATACGCAATAGAAACCCCCGCACCCAACGACATCCAGCGATACCCCGGAAGAATACGCTCAATCCATGCAACTTTCCCCACATACAGAGTAATCAAGGCCAGAAAAAGCGGAAAAATAATCGCCACTCCCCCCATAACAGGGTGAGTTGAGGAGGCCGTTGTTAATAGAGGATTCATGATTATTTTACAGGGTAATTATTCGCTCTCTTAACCCGTTTTAACGGGTTTCAGCTATTAGCCTTGGGTTTCAACCCAAGGCTATCTTATTATAAACAACAGGATTTCCACCCAAGGCTATCTTATTATAAACAACAGGATTTCCACCCAAGGCTATCTTATTATAAACAACAGGATTTCCACCCAAGGCTATCTTATTATAAACAATAGGATTTCCACCCAAGGCTATCTTATTATAAACAATAGCCTTGGAT
>NZ_JAQMSD010000308.1 GCF_028330525.1 Spirulina sp. CS-785/01 | reverse complement strand
TCATCATCGTCATCATCGTCATCGTCATCATCGTCATCATCGTCATCATCATCGTCGTCCATATCTTCGCCGTCATCATCGGCTTCATCAACAGACTCTTCTTCAGTTTCATCAACGACGGACTCTTCCTCAGTTTCCTCCATGGATTCTTCGTCAGTCTCCATTTGGCTATAGAGTTCTTCGGCCTCTTCTTCAGAAACTTCTTGCAGACCGACTAAACCGGGGAACATACGGCTTCCGGGACCATTTTTGACCCAGCCGACGCGACGACCCGGTAAAGAAGCAACCAGCACATCACGACCGCTAACCCGACCGGAGACAAAGCTCACGTTAGAGGAAGGAACGGAAACCGTGAAGATAGGAGCTTCTAACAGGGAGAAGGAAGTGGAGTCCACAAAGATGCTCGAAATACTGCCAGAGAACTTGATTTCTTCAACGAAGATTCGTGCTAACTTGCGAGTCCGAACGTCAGGATCACTGGTGTCTGCCTCTGGGTCAGCATCAAAGTCAATTTCACCGAAGTCCAGTTCAAAATCTGCACCATCCAGGAGAGCAAGGGTAAAGCCACCGATGGTGATGTTGGTGACATCGAGCTTAAAGTCAGAGCCTTCGGTTTCAGTAGTATTGCTGTTTACACTGACTGTGTTCGTGTTGTTAATGAACGTAACCGCTTCTTGAGCAGAGGCCGCATCGGTGATCTCGAAGTTATCGAAAGCAGAATCTAAATCTTCTGCCCCCGCCGCTAACAGGAAGTTAATATTCCCGCGCATTTGACCTTCAAGTTTATTGTCGTCTTGCTCAAACTCGAATGCAACCGACTGATCACCGTCGAGGTTGCTACCTGCAAAGGCTGCACCTTGGTCGCTTCCGTAGCTAAGAACCCCGCTTGCTTGACCTTTAATTTCGTAGTCAACGGTTTGACCTGCACTGGTGTCAATATCATTATTAGTTGCTGTGATATCACCAACTTTTTCACCATCAGTGAGAGCAAAGTCTAATACACCATTTTCACCGTTCAATTCAAAGGAGAAGGTTTCACCACCAACGGTTTCCACTTCAAACTCATTCACTTCACCGATGAAGCGCATATCCCGTTCACCATCGGTTTCATTGCGGAAGTCTAAGTCTTGTTCACGTTCACTGGTGCTAGTGCTGTCACTGGTGCTGTCAGTGGTACTGGTGCTATTGCTAGCAGTCGTGCTGTCACTGGTGCTGTCGCTGCTGCTACCAGAGGTATCAGCAAATGCAGCATCTTCGCCTTTGAATTCAAATTTGATTTTTTGTTGGAAGGCGAATTCGGGAGGAGTAACTAAACCGCCACCAGAGCTTCCTTGGAATTGAATGTTAGAAGGAAGATCAATCAAGCCCGTTTCGAGGCCAGCTTCCAAGCTACCAACCTCCATTGCCCCAGCACTGATTTGATTTTCCAGCAAAGAGTCTTCAGTGAGGTTTACGGGTAAGAACAGTTGAGGAATGCCGTCAAAGTTCAGACGAGTTCCCTCAAGGGTTTGGTTGGCACTGAAATTATTGACGTTGTAACCCAAGATTGTATCGACTTGGGAGAAGGGTACAAGCTGTCCTTGTTCAGTAAAACCAATACCCGATAAATTACCTCTGATTAATCCGGTATCACCACTGCTGACTGCACCATTGCTATCAGCATCTTTAAATCCACCTGTGGCAGTAGGAACAAAGGCCGGGTTGGTCAGTGTGCCGTTGGGACTGACAATGGTCAAACCGTTAACCCGCAGGTCAAACAGGGTGATGTCATCGCCTTCACTAGCACCACCTGGAACGAAGAAGGCTGCATCCCCTTCGAGTTGACCGCCTGTGACTTGGATTTGTGCTTCCGCAGCAGGAGAAGCGGCGAGTGCTAAACCTCCAGCGAGTCCTAAGAAAAGTGCTGTGTTACGAATACGTTTGGAAATCATGTTCAAACTCCTCTAATTGAGTCTTTTTGTGCAAGCAGGGAATAACTAAAAACTAAAACTGTCCAGATGATGCCCGATGGCGTTAGAAGTAACAGGCAGGATAATCAAAAGGGATGTAAGGGTAAAACTGTGTAAGTCTGAGTTTTTCGCCTGTTACTGGTTTTGACGTTCCCTTTCTCCTTGTGTTCCCAATTCTCGAAAATCTTTTTTAGAGATTGGGGAGTTTGGGCATTTCTTGGCTGCACTGACCCCCTGTGGGGGATAAATGTTCCCAAAATTCGTTGGGTGGGTTGAAACAAGTGGTGGGGAGATGGGGGAGATGGGGAAAACAAAAATATATATATTATTCCCGATTCCCGATTCCCTGTTCCCTATTCCACAAACCACAAACAACACATTGTTCATTGTCATAATAAAGAGACGTTCAAGCTAGGCTGGCTGAACGTCTCTGCTGATTCTACCGAGTCTATCGGTGGAATTTTAGAACGTGAAGGTGGTTCGCAGCGCACCAATGGTGATGGTGTCGTTGTTGCTGTTGTGTAAGGGGTTAAACAAGAAAACTACACCGGGAGTCAGACTAATGTTATCGGTGAGTTGAATCCGATAAAACCCTTCTAGGTGATAGGTGGTGTCCGGTTGTCCCCCTGGAGGGGCATTAAAGTTTCCTTGAGTAATGAAGCTGGGAATGTTTCGTCCGGTGGGTAAGTCACTGTCGGTAATGCGGGGGGGTTGCCCGAAGTAGAGTCCGGCGAGGTTGCCTTCTCCACCTAAATCGGGGAAGTTGAGGTAACTCATCCAGTTCCATGTTTCCACACTACCTGACCCTGCCTTATAGTCGGAGGTGGTAAAGCCTGCCCAACCACCAAAGGTGAAGTTTTGGCTTACCCGCCATTCTGCACTGAGTCCAAAGGCGTTGGTAGTCATGGGGGCGCGGAAGTCCAAGGGATTGGTATTCCCGATAATTAGTTGGTCGTCCCCGATTCCGGTTGATAAGAAACCGAAGGGATTGTAGGAGTTGATGTATTGGAGGGCGATGTCAATGTCAGGGTTGGGCGCGATCACCAATTGTCCGCCGAAGGTGGTTGTGCCGTTCTCACCACCGAATATCCCTCCATTTGTTGCATCAGCCGGAAGACCTGCGGCGTAAACTCCTTGGAAACTGAAGGCGGGGCTAATTTGCCAGTCAAAGCCAGCACCGCCACTGCCACGGCCAATGTTAATGATGGGGTTACGTTGGGCAAAGCGGGAGAGTGGCCCACTGCCTGCGCTTTCAATGCGGTTTGCACCCCGGAAGACGTTAACGGGGGCTATCCCACGGGGCCCAACCATAACGGCGAAGTTGTTGCCGATGAGATGACGATAGTTAAGGTCGGTTAAGCTCAGTTGATCTTCGCTGTCTCCTTCATAGGCTAAACCAACATAGTTAAATAGGGGACGGGTGGAGGGTCGCCCGCCACCTCCGGCTGTGATGGTTGAGCCATCTCCGACTTGAAAGCTGGTTAAGAGTAAGCTGCGGGGGCTGAATTGGGTGAAGAAACTTAATTGGCTGTTGTAAGTTAGCCCAATTTCGGTGTCTTTATCAACGAAGCGGTTGTTGTTGATAAAGAATTCGTTGTCGCTACTGCGGCCTTGTACCCCGACGATCGCTTGTCCAAAGAGTTTGGTGGTGGTGGAAAACTGGTTGTCTTCCATGAAGGTGGTGCGGGCTTCGAGGTTATCGACTCGTGTGCCGAGGTTGGCGAGTTCAACTTCAAATTCTTCTAGGAGACGACGGAGAATTTCTAGGTCTTCGCGGGTGGCGAGGTCGGCGGTTGCGTCGGCTAGGATGCGCTCCATTTGCTGGAGACAGGCGTTGAGTCCGGCGGCGAATTCGTAGCGGGAGAGGGCCCGGTTGCCGCGAAATGTTCCGTCGGGATATCCGGCTATACAGTTATATCGCTCAATGAGGGTGCTGAGGGCTTCATAGGCCCAGGCATCGGGGCTTACGTCTCGCAGTTGAAAGACGTTGTTGACTTGCCCCATGGGGGCTTGGTCGTCCTCTAGGGCGATTTGGGGTTGGTTTAAGGTTTGCGAGGCCGGGTTCTCTTGGAGAATGTCTTCGAGAGTCTGGGTGTTTTGTTGGTTGATGTTTTGGACGTTTTGGGGATTAAGTAGGTTGGAGTTTGTTTTGAGGCTTGCTGAGGTACTCAGGGAACTGAGGCTGTTTTTCTCTGCTGTTCCGAGTTCAGCGTTCGCGTTTTGGGCGATGTCTTGGGGACTAGCTACGGCGGATAGGGCGTTGGCTAGGATGGTTAATGTGGCGAATAGGAAGGCAGAAGATAGGGTTTTATCAAACAAAATAGGGGTTTTCACGGGTTTATAGACTCCTCACGATACCAACTTAATAGTTACACCTAGGCAGTGATTAGTGTATTACTGCCTAGTTGGAATGTAAATCATTTTAGAAACAATTGTTGAGTTTGACATCGGCTCAAGCGGAAAAGTTTTGTAACGAGTCAGGAATTCCCATGAGGTTATCCTCGGAGAGGGGCGGTATATGGCGGTTGTCTCGATTTTGAGTCCTGTGCCTTGTGCCGTATTCCTGAAGGTAAATGACAAGCGCGATCCCTCTTGGGAATCGCGCTTTTTTTCTTTTCCTAAAGTCAATAATTGGGCTTTTTTCCTCTCAACAGTTTTGTTTTCTGAGGCAAGGGTTAGGCTTCCGGATGAATCAGGGGAATTTTCATGATAAATTCTGTCCCTTGGGAGGGGGTGGTGTGACAGTCGAGTGTGCCGTGATGTTTGGTGACGATGATTTCGTGACTGATGGAGAGTCCTAACCCTGTCCCTTTTCCGGTGGGTTTGGTGGTGAAGAAGGAGTCGAAGATGCGATCGCGCACTTCCTCCGCTATCCCTTTTCCATTATCTCGGATAGAAACCGTGGCCCAATCTCCCTCTTGGGTAGTAGTGATCCAAAGGGTAGGTTTCCCAGGCACGTTGGAGGGTTCATCATCTTCTTTAGAAGTACGGAATTTTTCTTCAACTGCATCAATGGCATTGCCGATCAAATTCATAAAGACTTGGTTGAGTAATCCCCCAAACCCAATAATTCGATCTTTCAACCCGTCATAATCTTTAATCACTTCTACCCCAGGATAAGTCCCTTTAGCTTTCAGACGAGGCCGCAAGATCATTAAGGTGGACTCAATCCCCTGTTGTATATTAACAGGACTCAAATGCTGATCTTCGAGACGGGAAAAGTGTTTCAGAGATTGAACAATTTTACTAATGCGCTCTGTCCCCATCTGCATAGAATTTAAAATTTGGGGGAAGTCCTCAATTAAGAATTCTAAATCAATTTCTTCAGCTTCTTCAACAATTTCTTCCGGGGGATCAGGAAAATGTTTTTGATAAAGTTGAATTAAATGGATTAAATCTTCTGAATATTGATTAGCTGGGATTAAATTCCCACAAACAAAATTCACGGGGTTATTGATCTCGTGGGCAACTCCCGCCACTAATTGACCTAAACTGGATAACTTTTCTTGTTTTAAAAGTTGCTCTTGAGCTTGTTTGAGTTGTTCTTTTAATTGCTCTTTTTCTAAATCAATATTTTCAATATTTTGATGGGCAGTTTCAGGGGGTGATGCCAGAGCATCACTTTCATTTTTTGCAACTACAAACCCCTCATAATAAATCAAGTTGTTTTCTTCATCTTTAACTGCAAAAGCAGTTTGAGAGACCCAAATTTGATTACCATCTTGTCGATAAACTTGTAAGGGAAATTCAGTAATTTCTCCTTGCTCTTTGAGTATCTCAATAAATTTTTTATATTGTTGAAGGTTGCTATAAAGTTTTTCAGGGTGATGTTTTACTATATTTAAAAAAGTTTTTGGTGAATTATAACCGTAGAGATTGGTTAATGCCCCATTGACCTCTATATAGTTACCTTGTTCAGTTATTTTGAATGAACCTACAAGGGAACGGTCAAATAAATTTTTATACTGTGATTCAAAATATTTTCGCTTATTTTTTTCTCGCTCTAAATCCCGTCTAAGTTTTTTCAGTTCTTTTTCTTTTAATTCTTCTTCGACCGGACATTCCCTCTGATAATGAGGATTATCTAAAGAAACCATTTGTCCCTTCGAGGGAGGGTTAAGGGTATTTTCATGGCGAAATAACATAGGACAAACATGGACTTCACTATTCTCTACTTTATATTGTGAAGAAAATCTTGAGGAGTCGGCGTGATATTAGCAGTTACGAAATAGTGATCTTTAGAGAGATTGATTGTGAGGATTATCAGGCCTTATAAGTGATTGATTTCGACTAAAAATGTGATATCTGTCACCAGTCACCAGTTGTTACTCCCCATCTCCCCTATCTCCCCTATCTCCCCTATCTCTCCCATCTCCCCTATCTCCCCTATCTCCCCTATCTCTCCCATCTCCCCTATCTCCCCTATC
>NZ_JAQMSD010000307.1 GCF_028330525.1 Spirulina sp. CS-785/01 | reverse complement strand
TGGTCTATGCGTAGCCTAAGAGATTGTGAGTCTCAACCGCATCGTTCGCGCAGCGTCTCCGCAGGAGAAACGGTATCGACTCACCCGCTTTCCTCCCCCACCTGTTCCGAGGTGGGGGAATCCTACGAATCTTTTGTTGAATTCAAAATCCCCTATGGAATCTAGTGGTTTATCCACCAATCCTTCTGAACCTCCTAGTCATAGGTGGTCCAGAGTTATTGGTACAACGATCGCATTACTTACGTTAATTATTCCGACGCTGGCGATCGCGTATTACTCCTCTCCTGTATCTGTTGAACCCCTACCGAGACGTATGTCCCATCAACCAACCTCAATCCATCCTGAGCGTTTCCCTCATCTACCCTGACGGGTGAACCCCCCAAAACACAAGCCTTTGGGGGGATTACTGACGTTTTTCCGTGGTGCTTCACCACGGAGAACCAATCAAAGTGAGCGCACTCCAGAAATAGGGGTGGCGTAAATCTTGGTTGCCTAATTCTGCCAACTCCGCAGGGAGAGGATAGCGATTTTCAGGAGTCACTAAAAACCCATCCTCAAAATACACTTCACCCCGCAAAATGGACAATTGAGTTTGACGCAAGGCTTCAGCTTTAATGGGAGCATCTTGGAGTTGTTCGTAAAAGCGACTCATAAAGCCTAATGTTCCTCGGTCTGAGATATACCAAAGACTCCCCAAAGCACTTTTGGCCCCAGACCCCACCGCCAGTCCCGCAAAGCCTAATTCTGCGTCGGGATCACCCAATGCAGTCCGACAGGCACTTAACACCAGTAAATTCACTTGGGGACTATAAAATTTTAAGTCCCGAATTTCGGGTAAGGTGAGTAAATGATCTTGGAAGGCAATATAAGAATTGCCTAACTGGCCGGGTTGAAATTCCCCGTGGGTTGCTAAATGGACAATGCCATAGGGCGTTTGCGATCGCGCATTAAGCAAACGCTGTTCCGTAAACGCCTCGTCTGCATAAGCCGTCCCCTTCCAAGCCTGTTGGGTAATAATCTCCAACTCTACGGGAACAGAGGGTAACGGTTCAAGCTGTACTTCCGGTGTATTAAACCGTTGTGATCCCATCGCCAACACCGAAGAAGACTGAATCGGCGTATATTCCGTATCCGTTAACGCCAAACTCGGCATCAGGCCAACACTATAGCGTTCAATTAAAAATTCTTCCCCGTTAGATAACGCTGCGATCGGAACAGACCGCAATCCCTCATCTAAAATAAACGCAATATTCTCAATCTCCCACTCTTTTAACACAGATTCCGCCGGAGCAATTAACCACTCATACAATTGTTGAGAAGCCGCTACAAACCCCCCAGGCCGCCGAAGATTTGTTAAATTACGACGTAACTCTCCCGCCTTCTCTAACACCTCCTCCCGTGTCACATTTCGCAGAGGAATGCGAACCGGAGTCCCCTCCGATTGAATTAACACTAATTCCAGAAAATCCCCATTCTCTCCCTTAGAATTATCCTTCCTGGCCTCCTTCACCGTTGTTTGTCCATCCCCTCCCCCTTGGGACGCAAACTGCGCATAAAACAACACAGGTTTAACGCCAGTCGCTTGTTCTATATTTTGTAAGGTTTGTTGTGCATCCTCTAACGTAGGAATCTCCGGGAAAGATTGATTCCAATAGTCACTATACTCCTGACTGTACTGTGCTTCTAGAGTTGCCACAGGATTAATGACATCTGAGAAATTAGTCTCCGTTGCGTCTAACACAGTAATCTCATTACTACTATTCTCATCACTACAATTGGGAGGACATAACCGGAACTCATCGGTAATTACTGCAAGATCAACTAAAGGCTCTGGAGTAGGCTCTGGAGTAGGCTCTGGAGCAATTTCTGGAGCAATATCACTGACAGTCGCACTGTAAAATTCTCGATTACTCAAGGAAAGAATATCACTTCCCCCTAAATCAAATAAATTAATTGTACTATTGATCTGCTCCGGTGCAATATATTCTAGAACATCTCCCGGATTAAGAGAAATTGTCCCCGTTTGTCCAGTAATCTCTACCCCATTTAAAGTTAATTTTCCGAGACTGGTTATATTATCTAGATTTAACGTCAGATTATCATTATTAACATCACTCACATATCCCGATAAATCCTCATAACTAATCGTCACTGTTTCTCCACTCTCTAACGCTAAAGCAGGGAAAGCAGATACAGACGGAGGGGAATTAACAGAAGTAATAAAAATCGTCTCTCCTACTTGCTGAGTCGAAGTATTTTCAGTCATCGAAAACGTTTGAGACGTGATGATATTTGTCTCTGAAAATGAACTCGCTTCAATTTTTCCTGCTATTCCATTAACCGTTGCACCACCAACCACAAAATCAACATTATCAGAACCCCCATCATGGGTAATTTCTACAACTCCCGATTCCCACCCACTCGCATTAATTGTTATCCCCGTATCTGTCCCCAAAACCAACCCATTCGCTTCAATTTTGACATTTCCACCTATGTCTTCTGCGGGGGAAGTATTAATACTGGTAAAAGTAATATTTCCTCCAAAAGAAACGTGATCCTTTGTTGATAAAGTAACATTTCCTCCAGCACCTGTGGTTACAGTGGTATTTAAACTTCCTGCTGAAATCGTTGCTCCTTCTATATTAATATCACCTCCCTCCACTGTAATCGAATTATTACTATTCATAAAAAAGCCACCATTCCCATCAAAGTCACTATCTGCTTTAAAAGTGATAGAGCTTATATTTGCTGCATCATCCCAACTTAAATTAATCCCATCCTCAATAATAATATCATTAGTCGCTTCTAATTGAATAGAAGTATCAGAGAGTCCGAGTAACTGGTCTTTATCAATCGTAACATCTTCTCCCACAAAATCATTTTGCAAGATATCGGGTAGAGAAGCATCTACACCCGCACTACTCGCATTATCAGAAATTGTAATATTTTCTGGGTCTAAAAGTAACGTCCCCCCAGTCACATCCACATCCCCTTCAAAAATCAACGTCTCTTTCCCTGACACCTCCACAAACCCCTCTCCTCCCGTTGCAGAAATTGACCCATAAAACCCCGTCACTTCATCCGACCAAAGAATAACAGTTCCCCCTTCTCCGTTTATTTCTCCATTGGCTAAAATACTAGACTCAGCATCCACAAGAGTACGAGACGCATTAAAAAAAGTCCCTTCTCCTTGATAGTCTCCCCCCACTAAAACCGTCCCCCCTGTTGACCCAGAAGCGTCAAGACTTGCACCCAATAAAGCAATTTTATCTCCTAAAATATTTATAGTCCCTCCTGCTTCAGAGGAAGAAGTATCTATTGTTCCCGCAATAACACTGGTTGCACTATCAAGGGGGATAGTAGTATTATTCACTGTAATGCTATCGTTTGTTGCAGTAATATCCGTATCAACTCCCGTTAATAATTCCGGTAAATCTAGAGGAGAAAAAGGGAGAATGTTCCCATTATTATCCCTAGGAGGTTTAACAGTGAGACTGAGAATAGTATTGGCTTGAGATAGTTCAATTAAACTACTACCCGGAACAGAGGCCATAGTAATAGTTCCTCCTGGAGATGTAACGGTTCCTGTATTAACAACATTTCCCCCTAAAAGGGTAACATTTTGTTCTGGGGAAACCGTTAACTCTCCTGTATTCACAATTGCACCAACTGGGGAATGATCAAAGGCAAATTGAAACGGTGTGCCGTTGAGTTGACTATAATTATTGTCTCCCACTGCATTAAACCAGTTATCTGGATTAAATCCAATTCCGGTGGCCGTGGTAGCGAAAAAGTCCCCATTGATATTTAAGGTAGCATTAGGGCCAAAAATAATCCCTGCGGGGTTCATTAAGTATAAATTGGCATTACTTCCTGTGACTTGGAGTTGGCCATTAATTAAACTCCGTTGTCCTCCTGTCACCCGTCCTAAAATATTTTGGACATCAGAATTACTGAGAAAATTAGCAACGTCTCCCGCATCCAGTCCAAACTGACTAAAACTATGGAATAAATTAACCTGATCTTCGGAATAAGTCCCTCCTTGGATTATATATTCTTGGCCGTTTTGCTGAATGGTTGTTCCAGTTCCATCCTGAGCAGGAATGGGTTGAGACAGGGTAGTGTTTGAACAAAGAATTGTCAGTCCACTAGCAAGAATACCTATTGTGCAATAAGGAAATTGCAATGAGTAGCTCATAGTCGAAACTCCGAGAAATTGGGAGACCATATCAATTTAATTCAGTTGTAACACTTCAATTTCGGCAATCTTCTGATCTCCATCACATATCAGTCACCAGTATCCGAAGGAAGGAGGCAGAAGGCAGGCAGAAGAAGGAAGTTATGTGACATCCGGTTAATCCTTATAAGTTCGTAGTAAGCCCTTTAGGGGTTACAATGACTGCTTACGAAAAAAATTTTTTTATCCCAAAATTTCTTTTAGTTTATCAACTTGTGCTGGGCTGAGGGTGAGTTCAATTTCTACTTTTTGGGAAGCATCTCGTAAGAGAAGGATTTGATTTTCCCCTTGTTGTGTCCCGGCCATTTGGGGATTTTTGACTTTAACTGCGTCGTAATGAATGCCTGGAATGGCGACTCGTAAAACAACCTGTTGTTGTGCTTGAGAGAAAATAAATAATTCTTGATTGGTGGTGTTGTACTCCAGTTTGCGGGCAGTAATGCTACGTTCTTGGTCGTTGTTGGGTTGTTGCCAATATAGGGTAATTCCCCCAATACGGGGAGATTGTATTTTAAATCGCTCATCAAAGCGTTGGGGAGTCCAATCCAGATCATAGGGATTTTCCGTTTCTGGAAGCAGACGTTGAGCAAAGGTGACTTCTTGATCAGTTAGACTTTCCCACCATTGCTGAATCCGTGTAAAGTTCTCTGTATTCTCTGGGTTGGGGCTATTTTTTTGCCAGACAATTTTACCTTGCATCGTTTAATCGGTAGGATTTTGGGATATACCTCAATTGTGCCACTGAGAAAAAATTATGGGAGATGTGCGAGCGATTTTGTGCGGGTACTACGGAAAAGGGAATGGGGGGGATGAGGCGTTGTTAGCGTCTCTGTTGCAGATGTTGCCCTCGCAGGTGCAGCCGATTGTGTTGTCAGGGAATCCTCAAGCGACTTACGATCGCTATGGGGTAATTACTTGCGATCGCAATTCCGCCTTTCGGGTCCTAGAAGCAATGGGAGAGTCAGAGTATTTTATTTGGGGGGGTGGGAGTCTCATGCAAGACACCACCAGTTGGCGGAGTCCCTTATATTATGGAGGATTGATGGGACTAGCGCAGCAACGGGGTTTAAAGACCATTGCCTGGGCCCAGGGTATTGGTCCCCTGAAACGGTCTTTCACCCGTTGGCTGACGCGGCAAACCCTGTTAGGGTGTGTTGGGGTATCCGTCCGAGATAAGGCTTCGGCCCAACTCCTGCAACAATGGCAGATTAACCCTCTTTTAGCCCCTGATCCTGTCTGGGCCTTAACTCCCCAACCCTATCCCGGCCTCGGCGACATTCACGCGCCCAGAGTGGCGGTTATATTGCGTCCTCACCCCCGTCTCACCCGGCAAAGGTTGAATCACCTCACCCAAGCCTTAATCAGCTTTCAGAAAGCCACAGACACCAGTCTGTTACTGTTACCGTTTCACCCTGCCCAGGATTTAGAGATGGCCGAAGCGGTGGCCCAACAACTCCCCGGTATTCACTCTATTCTCACCCCCGACACCCCCCAACAACTGATGGGGATTTTTGATGGGGTAGAAATGGCCATTGGAATGCGGTTACATGGGTTAATTATGGCCGCTTCGCAACAATGTCGCTGTTTTGCCCTCAGTTATGATCCGAAGGTGAGTCAATTGATGGAAGATTTAGACTTACCGGGTTGGGAGTTAGAGGAGATACCGGATGATCCCAATGTGATTTCTAAGGCATGGTTAGACTATTATGCCAATGGACTGCCTTTAGAGGTGGCCCAGATTGAATCATTGCGCGATCGGGCGGCGTTACATGGAGAATTGTTGAATAATTGGTAATGGGTAATTGGGGATTGAGGATTGGTAATTGGGGATTGAGGATTGGTAATTGGGGATTGAGGATTGGTAATTGGGGATTGAGGATTGGTAATTGGGGATTGAGGATTG
>NZ_JAQMSD010000306.1 GCF_028330525.1 Spirulina sp. CS-785/01 | reverse complement strand
GGGTGGGCATTGCCCACCCAGCCCTGTCAAGGTGAGAAATTGTAGAACGAGACACCGTTGTTTCAGACACTTGTGAGAGACATTTTCTCCCCCTCTCCCAAGGTTGGGAGAGGGGGTTGGGGGGTGAGGGCGACTCCAAACCGCTATATCTCATTACCCACCTTGACAGGGCTGGCATTGCCCACCCTACTATTGCACCAAATTAGCTGTGTCAAAGCAGTATTGCAGATCAGGCTAGACTGAAACCCCTCCCTTGAAGTCACTAACGTCTTTGAGCAATTGCACCCAAGCATCTTGATCTTGAGCTTCGGGGAGGATTTCCGATAATTCTAGTAAATTGGCTACTTTTTCACGATCGCGGGACTCATTGAACATTTCTACAACGGGACTATGGAAAAAATCATTTAATTCGGTGTACGTGATATCTAAGGTATCAGAACCCGTATTTTTCCAGATCACTCGTTCTTCTGTAAACGCAATCCCCTCTTTCGCATCATCCCACCAACTGGTATCAATCAACGCAATAATATTTTCATTGGCTTGCAGGGAAGTCCAGTTTTTGAGCGCGTTCGCTAATTTATCCAGTGGGATATTCGGCGCAATAAAACTTTCATTGGTGTGATAAGTCTGAGGAACACGATCTTTAAAAAATTGCTGCAATGGATGGGAGGTATCTTCGACAAAGGTATATAAACGGGTTTCTAGTTGATTTAAAACCGACTGCTCCCGTCGTTTTTGTCCCTTCAACACCGACCAAATCACAAAAGCAGTCCCGGATGCCACTAAAGCTGCGCCCCCAGTAATCACGCTTATTCCGCCTAAAGCGGCCATCGTCGTGGTGATAGCGGCACTCCCGGTTAGTCCTCCGGCAACCCCTAACGCACTGGCCGCTGTCCAAGCGGCTAAAACGGTTGTTGCCCCTGCAACTGTCCCTGTTCCAACGGCAACACCCAGGTTTTTAAAGTCTTCTCCGTCCATTTCGGAGACTAGCGCGACGGATAATAACCCGGCTGCTCCGATCAGGGCTGCTCCTCCGGTGGCGACGGTTAATCCGCCTAACATTCCTAATCCCCCAGCGGCCACTGAACCTCCTCCTAACCAAGCTAAGGTGGCGTTAGTGGCGGCTGCCCCCGATAAACTGCCAATTCCTACTCCTGTTCCTGCTTCTGCTCCCAAGGTAGAAAGCGCTCGTGTGGAGAGGGGAACAAGTTTAGCACCGTTATACTTAGCGTCTTCCATTTGATCGTTTAAAGTGCCAATATAATTCGTTACTTTCTCCAGTTTTTTATCAGTATCTTCCGATGACTCTTCTGGATTAACCGATGTACGCTTCCGAGTTACGGTATAGACAGCTTTGGCGTTTTCAGGTAGATCAGAACGATTAATGAAAGAATCGAGATCGTCCAGTTTAAAGGACTCTGGAGCAGGTTTACCATCCCGAATCGCTTGATAGGCGGCTAAATATTGTTCTTGTTGCTCGGAATTGAGGCGATCGCTACAAATTAATTGCACAATTAGAAAGTCTGCGGTAAATGCTCTCGACTTCGCACTGGCTAAGGAGTACGTTTGTTTAATCGTTAGCGGTAATTCAGAATTGGCAATAATAACATCGAGTTGCTGGAGTGCTTGGAAATCCGGAACGGGTTCACTCGCTCGGACATATTCATAAGTTCCACGCACCAATTTTTTCTGAGATTCCCTTAATTTAGATTGCTCTAACGCTTTTTCTAGAGCTTGTTTCACTCCCACTAAACGGGAGTTGGTGCTGGCAATGTCGTAGCGTGCTTTAATGTTGTCGTCTAACCGAGATGACTGAATTAAATAGTCTAAGAGTTCTAAGGATTCAATATCGCTTACATATTGACCATTTTCTAGTTTCTCATAAAATAATTTACATTTTTCTTTGCTGACTTCTTCAATAAAGTTCGTTCGATCAATTTCTTGATAAACTTGATCCCCCAGCCGGGTTGTCAAATCATAAAGAGTATGGTAAACAATTAAAATGTCATTGCCATTTTGTCCTACTCCTTCAATAATTTTTTGGTCATTTTCTTGGGTTCTTCGCCCCACTTTAACTTTTAATTGTTCTCCGGAACGCAGCGTAATAAATTGATTACCTCCCACTCTGGCGATTACATAAGGTAAAAAAACATGATAAATTTCTTGAATTCCTTGAGGAATGGTAATTGTTGATTGTTCTTCGCCATCTGAGTCTTCTTTATTTGAAAAAACACTCGCTAACAGTTGAGGATTAGTTAGCCCAAAATACGTCCATAGACTACTCGCTAAAAATTGACGACGGTTCATATTTAACAGGCTATAGGGTTTCTTGGAATGAGAAAAAAACATCATGATCGGGATATTTTAGATGAAACGACAAAACTTAGATCAATAAAGGGATTGAGGAATCTTATTGGACAGTGAATAGAGGAATTCGATTAAATATCAGCCCCTTGTGCTAGTCCCTCTGCTTCAGCACGAGGTACACCAAAATCCATTAAGAGGTTGACATCTTGAATATAGTTACCTCCTCCTTTATAAACCCACTGATCTCCTTGTTTTTGAAAGAGTAATTGTCCTGCCCATCCATTGGGATTTACAGAACTGACAATATACCAAGTGGCTAAAAGCCAATCTCCACTGGTTACTAGAGGGGAGACTTCAATATCGGCATCGTTGCCCATCTCAATACCTGAATTTCGGAAATCTTGTACCAAATATTCCGCGACCATCATTTGTAGCGATCGCCATTCTTCACTTTCGTTTGGATTGACTAAAGTTTGAGCTTGAATAGGAAAGGAAATACTGTCTAAAATTGTAGGGAATAAAGACAATACACAGGCCAAAGGTAATGAAATGAATGCTTGCTTGATGTTCATAATTTTACAAGATCATTATTTACAAGATCATTAACTTTCATTCATAAACTTTCATTCATAGTAAAATATGCGCTTTGACATACATATTACCACAAAGGGCGATTTCCAAAACATTGAGAATTATTAAGTTTTATATGTAATTATGATTTATGGATTAAGGAAAATTAACAGAATCAACAACAGCAACACAAAATAAATTGACTTTGAGCTCAAAACGGATACAACAGTGCTATCTCGTAACCATCGCGTAACCCTCTCGTAGGATGCGTTAACGAAGTGTAACGCATCGTATTAGCATTAACGTCGAACTAATTTCATTAAGGCTTCTGTTCGTTCTACAGTCTGAGCTTCTATGGTTTCAATATATTCAATTAATTCTTGATGTTCGGCGGCAGTTAATTCCCCCCATTCATTTTGTTCGCGCAACTCCTCGAAGCGTTGTTGTTGTTGGGGAGGAAGACGTTGTTCGATCTTATTGATTAAGTTGATTTCTTCAGTCGTTGTTTCTGAGTTGCTGGAGGTGGGATTGGCTGACAGGGAGAGAGATTCTAGGAGGGCGATCGCTGCGGGTAAACTCGCTTCAGGTAAGCGATCCAGCAAGTCTAAGGCTTTTTGGCGCATGGTTTCGGTCATTTTTTTAAGGAGTGTTCTGTTCGCCTACACCCCCCTATTTTACTCAGTGTGAGGAACTCCGCGATCGCGTTGAGAAGCTCCCCTTTTTTCCCAATCAACCCTCTCCGGTACAATTGTTTTAGTCGTCTTGTCTCTATTTTCTCATGGTTCGAGTTCCTCAAAACCATCCCCAGCAGTCCTCACTGCCAACAATGTACGATCTGCCCAGTGAAAATCCGGAGGACCCCGGTTTGCCTGACGAATTCCACGACTTGCAACCTGATTTATTAACTCAAACTTGCCAAACCCCTCGCTACTCTCCACAAGATTATTTTGTCGCTAGCGATTTAAACCTCTATTACAACAGCGAACATCCTCTCTGGTATAAGCGGCCAGACTGGTTTGTGGTGTTAGGAGTCAGACGCAGCAACCGTCAGCAAGATTTACGCTTGAGTTATGTCATTTGGCAAGAATTAGTCAGTCCGTTTCTGGTGGTGGAATTAGCCTCCCCAGGAACAGAAAATGAAGATTTGGGACGTAAGGCACGCAGAGCAGACGGAACACCGACGAAATGGGAGGTCTATGAACAAATCCTACAAGTCCCCTATTATATAATTTATGACCGCTACGAGAATCAATTACGCGCCTTTAGACTACAATCGGGGCAATATGAAGCGTTAGAGGTGTCCCAAGGGGTGTGGTTTGAGGAATTAGAGTTAGGTTTGGGATTGTGGCAGGGAAGTTATGAGGGAGTGGAAGGATTGTGGTTGCGGTTTTATAATCGCCTCAGAAATTGGATTCCCACTCCCAGCGAACGAGCGACTCTGGCTGAATCAGAACGCGATCGCGAACGACAAGAAAAAGAACAAACCCAAACAGCGTTAGAGGAAGAACGCCGGAAAAATCAGCAACTTCGAGAGCGTCTTGCACAATTAGGGATTGATTCCGATTCTCTCTCTTAATCTAACACTCCCCGCAGCCTTTCACTGCCAACAACCCTGATCACTCATCATGGAAATTATTGTTCAATCATTTACAGTCCGCAAACGGTTTCCCCTTACCATTAGTCGGGGGACCGCTACGGGGAATACCAATCTTTGGGTGAAAGTCCAAGCAGAGGAGGTGGAGGGATGGGGGGAAGCCACGCCTTTTTCCATTGGCCAAGCCCATTCTCTCACAACAGACCAGTTACACGCGGAACTTCAGGCCATTGTTCCTCAGTTAACGCCATTACATCCCCTCGAACGACAGAAAATTAACCGGATTTTAGAACAAATCTCGGTATCTTCAGCGACGCGGGCGGCTCTGGATATGGCGTTGTATGATTGGTTGGGGAAACGGACACAACTCCCGTTATGGCAACTGTGGGGGCTGAATTTAGAAACCATTGTGCCCACCTCGGTCACAATTGGGATTAGTTCCCCAGAAAAGGCGCGAAACCGGGTGAAGCAATGGCAAAATTTTCTGGAGGCTCGTCATTTTAAGGTTAAGTTGGGGAGTCCAGAGGGGATAGAGGCAGATCAGGCGATGTTTTTGGCGGTTCAAGAGATGGCCCCAGAGGCGGAATTAACGGTGGATGCCAATGGGGGGTGGTCGTTTCCCGATGGGTTACTGATGGCGGAATGGCTGGCCGAACGGGGGGTGCGCCATTTAGAGCAACCGTTACCTGTGGGGGAGGAAGCCCAGTTTCCGGTGTTGTATGAACGCTCTCCTTTGCCGATTTTTGCCGATGAAAGTTGTTGGACCAGTCAGGATATTCCGCGCTTGGCTTCCTGTGTTCATGGCATTAATATCAAGATTATGAAGTCCGGGGGCTTGACGGAGGCGAGACGGATGATTGCTGTGGCTCAGGCGTTGGGTTTACAAGTGATGTTTGGTTGTTATTCTGATAGTGGGTTGGCGAATAGCGCGATCGCGCAATTAACCCCCTTCGCCCACTATATTGATCTAGACAGTCATCTCAATTTACTGGATGACCCCTTCCAAGGTGCCACTTTACAGCAAGGACGACTTATTCCCAATCAGTTGCCAGGTTTAGGAGTACAATTGGCGTGAAATTAACCCCAGAACACCGAGTCGCAATCCTGTTACACGATGGCCTACAAGATGTCAGTGGGAAAACAGGCTTGGCTTTTTTGCGTTACGGAGAAGCCTCTGTGGTGGCGATTATCGACCGCAATGCCGTGGGCGGGTCTTTGGTCGATTTAACGGGAATTGACCGGGATATCCCCATTGTCGCTACCCTAGAGGACGCTTTAACTTACCATCCCGATGTGTTATTAATTGGCATCGCCCCTTCTGGGGGGGCATTACCTGATCCCTGGCAACAGGAGGTCAAACAAGGGGTAAAAGCGGGATTATCGGTGGTGAATGGGTTACATACTCCTATGCGGGGGATGGTGGGGGAATTGCGCGATCATCAATGGATTTGGGATATTCGCAAAGAACCGTCCGGGTTGAGTATTGGACAAGGAAAAGCGCGATCGCTGCCTTGTCATAGAATTCTCACCGTTGGCACAGACATGGCCATCGGCAAAATGTCCACCAGTCTGGAATTACGCAATTTTGCCCGACAACAAGGAATTAACACCAAAATGGTGGCCACCGGCCAAGGGGGATTAATGATCGTTGGGGAAGGACTTCCCCTCGATGCGGTGCGCGTGGACTTTGCCGCCGGAGCAGTGGAACAGGCCGTCTTAAATATTGGCCAAGACTGCGACTTGTTACTCATTGAAGGCCAAGGATCACTGCTGCATCCCGGTTCAACGGCCACCTTACCCCTCCTGCGCGGTTCACAACCCACAGGTTTAATTTTAGCCCACCGAGCCAAGCAAACCCACATCCGCAACTGTCCTGATATTCCTATTCCTCCCCTTCCCGATGTCATTCAACTTTACGAACAGGTGGCCAGGGGAGTGGGAGCATTTCAACCCGCCAAAGTCCAAGGAATTGCCCTCAATACCGCCCATTTAGGTGAAAATGAAGCTAGAACCGCCATTGAGCAAGTCCGACGAGACACCGGACTTCCCTGTGGGGATGTGGTGCGTTTTGGGGCAATCTCGTTATTTCAGGACATCCTCAGTACGATAAGATTAGAGCGAGACATTTAGGAGAGGTACAGTTTATGCGTTGGAATCTTGCGATCGCAACCACCCTTGGGGCTATCTTAACCCCCCTCACCGGAGTACAAGCACAGTCCGTAGGGACCAACCCCGTAGAAATTCAAACCATTCCCGAAACCTTCCAAGATAAATTTACCCACGCAAGTCAAGACGCTTTCACCACAGTCTTTACCATTGGCCGCCAATTTGATTTACTGACAGGAATTGGGGGATTCCCTGAAGGGGAAATCACCAGTGATGCCCAAGAACTGCACAACTTTTATACACTGGTCATGGAACGACAAAAAGACACTGGCCCCATCATCCGCACCCCAGACTTAGCCAACCCGTACAACTCCTCCATCCGCTCTAACCCAGTTTATCTCAATCCCACCCAACCCGTCCCCGGTGGAGAATTCGGCGATCTTGGCTTTCCGTTTGAATAAGGGGTTATTGTTAATTGTTAATTGTTAATTGTTAATTGTAAAAATCCAGGGTGCAGGAGTCGAACCTGCCTAGGGCGAATTATGAGTTCGCTGCCTAAACCGCTCGGCCAACCCTGGTCACATCTCCCCATTATAACAGACAAAAAGCCGAGAAACTAGCCTACAGTAGAGAAAAAGCCCCTTATGCTCACAGGGAATTGCTCACCCCCACGCCTTGGTTGCAACTCCCCGAAACTGTACTATCTCTGCTGTTGACGACAGTGCATTTGAGGCATAATATAACTTAACCACGTTTCTCCAAGAATCTCCTCTTGATTGCAGAACATAATAGTAAACAGTTAGTAAACAGTGCTATTCAACAGCTTGAGCAACAATGAAATTTAACTCAACTATCGCCCTGACGGTGGGTTTGCTGGTAATGATGTCTGGTGCAGGAGTCGCCACGGGATTTTGGGGATATAGCCTTGGCCATGAAGCCTTAAAGGGTGTCACCCAACCAGATGTCAGTCCCTCAAAAAAACTCACCCAAAATAATGCTGGAGAGGATGGACAAGAGGAGGAGTTACAAATTCTCCTGAGTGAGGAAGAACTTATCGAGCAAGCAACCGCCATTATGAATGGGGAAGTTGATCCCCCTACTGTTGAGGCGGACGGGGAAAAAGGAGAAAATGGCAAAGAGACTGGGACGAACCAAAACCAGGGGACTCAGTTAGTCAGTGTGAACAAAGAAGCATTACCCGTAAAGGGAGAAGATGCAGGGGTGATGATGGAGGTGGTGGACTCTGCTCAAGAGGATGGTTCACTGTTGCTGAAGGTGAATTTAAAAAATGAAGGGTCTGAACAAGTCCGCTTTTTGTATAGTTTCTTGGAAGTGCGCGATGATCAAGGCCGAGCATTAAGTGCCATTACCGATGGTTTACCAGGGGAATTACCTGCCAATGGGAAGGCATTTTCGGGGACGGTGAAGATTCCCACTGCGCTGCTGAGTGATTCTGAGGAGTTATCCATTACTTTGACAGATTATCCCGATCGCCAGTTAGAATTGCGTTTGTCAGAAATTCCCATTGTACGTTAGCAGTGCGTCGGGAGTATTTGTGGGAGAGGCCGTTCAACTGACCAGTCAGGATGTAATTGTGCGTTTGTTATCCGTATTGTTGTTGATTGCGATCAACGCTTTTTTTGTGACGGCTGAATTTTCGATGGTGTCGGTGCGACGCTCTCGGATTAATCAGTTAGTGGAAGCGGGAGATGTGCCAGCGCAAACGGTGCAGTCGTTGCAAAGGAGCATTGAGCGGTTATTATCCACGACCCAGATCGGGATTACGTTATCGAGTTTAGCTCTGGGTTGGATTGGGGAACGGACGGTGGCAGTGATGTTTCGCCAAGTTTTGTTTCAGTTACCCTTTCCCCAGTGGATGAATGAGGGGATCACCCATGTGGTGGCGGCCCCGTTGGCGTTTTTTGCCATTGCCTATCTACAAATTATTCTAGGGGAATTATGCCCTAAGTCGGTGGCGTTGCTCTATTCGGAACAGTTGGCCCGGATTTTGGGGCCGCCGAGTCTGGCGATCGCCCGCTTTTTTAATCCGTTTATCTGGATTCTCAACCAATCCACCCGCTTTCTCTTGCGCTTAGTGGGGGTACAGTACGCCGGACAGGGGTGGTATAATCGCGTCACTCCTGAAGAACTGCAACTGATTATCACTACAGAACGGGAATCTACAGGACTGGAGGCCGAAGAACGGGAATTACTCAAAAATGTTTTTGAATTTGGGGAAGTTTTGGCCGAGGAAGTGATGGTCCCCCGCACCAGTGTGACGGCCATTGAACGGGAGGCCAGTTTTTCGGCCTTACTCAATTCAGTGGTGGAGACTGGCCACACTCGTTATCCGGTGATTGGGGAATCCCTCGATGATATTTTAGGGGTGATTGATTTTAAAGATTTATCCCTGCCCTTGGCTCAAAATCGCCTTCATCCGGACACTCCTATTCAACCTTGGGTGAAACCGGCCCGGTTTATTTCGGAAGTGACTCCCCTCAATGAACTTTTGCCGCTTATGCAGCGATCGCAGCTAGAAATGGTCATGGTGGTGGACGAATTTGGGGGGACGGCTGGATTAGTCACCCTGAAAGATTTAATTGCCGAAATTATCGGCGATCATCCTGAACTGGAAAATCCCGAAGAAGTGTCCATTCAGATGCTCGACGACCAAACCTTCTTAGTTCAAGCCCAAGCCAACTTAGAAGAAGTCAACGAAATGTTAGGGTTAGATTTTCCCCTCACTGACGAATATCAAACCCTCAGTGGCTTTTTACTCTACCACTTTCAAAAAATCCCAGAACAAGGAGAAACCCTCCATTATCAAAACTTGGATTTAACCGTGGTGTCTGCCCAAGGACCCCGTTTGCACCAAATTCGCATTTACCGTCATGATCGCCAAGAGGAGGAGGACTCAGACCCCTCTACCCCTTCGACTGAATCTGACCATGAACTCCCTGAATAGGGGGATTCTCCCTAGTATTTCCCTCGACTGGGGGAACAGTTAAGCGGGGAGGTGCGAACGCAGGAGGAGGGAAACTGACAACCTGCGCTCACCTAATCACGCTTAACTTAGGAATTGGAGGTTTGCGCGGTTAGCATTTCCTTGAGTTTCGATAATTCATCGGCCCAACGGGGATCGGGTTGAACTGAACCGCTATCGGAGGAACTTCCCCCGCGATCGCGCTTCTTACCACCCCGCTTACTCGATCCAGAATTACTGTTACTCGGAGTCTCACGAGTCTCTTTTTCCTTCTCCTTATTCCCATTAGACTTATTTTTCGACCGAGGTAGAGCTTTCTCGATCTTCAAGGGATTATCCATAAAGGACTCCCCATTATGCTTCTCGATCAACTCATTAGCCACATCATCATTGGCCACCGTCACAAAAGCAAAACCACGGCATTTGCCAGTTTTGCGGTCTTTAATCACCTTCGTGGACACGGTTTCCACGTCCGCAAAGACCTCCTGTAACGCTTGCCGTTCGATGGGTTCTTTGGGCAGATTACCAACATACAAACGAATAGCCATAATAATTTTTCTCCAAAGCTCAGTTTTTATGAAAATAGAAACGGGTGGGGCAGCTTTAATAATCAGTCTTTCAGCGTTTTTTGCATCTAGCCCCAACTCGGTTGAGTGGGAGGCACAAAAGGCCAATCAGACAAAACTAAGGGCGATCAGCAAACTTCATTCTCAAAAATTCCTCTGAAATGTTTGCTAATCTCCCGATTTAAGTCTTTTTCTCTATTGTTGCACTGCTTGTGAGTGTCATCAAGACACTGAACCTTTCTCAACTGAACGTCTCTCCACTGAACTCCTCTCAACTTGACCCTTCTCAAGGTGTTTCTTGAGACTGTGTTGCTTGAGACTGCGTTCTTTGAGACTGTGTTCTTTGAGAATGTGTTCTTTGAGACTGTGTTCCTTGAGACTGATAGAACTAGGGTGCTTACACTTGATTCTGTCAATTTAACTAACTTAAATCTTACCCCAACCTTAATTATTACAGAATGTTTACACAATTAGTCAAATCTTTTATTTCTTCCTGCATTTTTTTGAGAGACCTCCTCTCTGTAGGGGGAATGGGTAATCGGTAATCGGTAATCGGTTGTTTGTGAACAAGGGAACTCCGGAACAGGGAATCGGGAATCGGGAATAACATATATTTTTTTGTTTTCCCTATCTCCCCCATCTCCCCCCATCCTCCCCATCTCCCCCATCTCCCCCATCCTCCCCATCTCCCGACTCCCAATTTGTTCACTTTGAGCTTTTTCTCTAAAGCATACTTGGTAAAACTAGGGAACTGAGATCACACAAAACTTAATATTTGCTTTGGGATTTCAGGAACTTTTTGCCAAAAATCAGCCTCAAGGAGGATAGAGACCAAATTTTTAACTTTGTCAATTTTTTGTTATATTTTGTAACATATAGACAAAGCTCAAAAATTTGTACCCGTCCCAGTCAGTGCGGGCAGTCTCTCGTTATAGTCTCTCGTTCGTAGTTTGGAGGAAATTATGTCTCAACCCATGGAATTGACCTTAGAGCAGAAATTTAACATTCGCTCCTTTGAAACTCAGGTCAAACAGATGAGTCGAGAGCAAGCTCAAGACTTCTTAGTGAAGCTCTATGAGCAGATGTTGACTCGTGAAAATATGTACAAAGAGTTCATCAAGCATGAGTGGGGAATTGGGCCGAGTCCTTGGACCCCCAAGACACAGGAATAAAAACGCACGGTTGTGAACGTTTTTCATCCCTGGTCTCACTTCCTAAGAGAAGCACCTCCCTCTCTAGCTCTGTTCCCACGGGAAAAAGCTGGGGATTGCGGGTTAGCATTCTCACCTCACCCTCACAGAATTCCCTACTGTGGATGTTGTCAGATGTCACGATCGCAGGAAAACGGAGTGCCACCGCAATATAAGGCATTGTTAGAAACCATAGTCAGCATTAACGAAACCCTTTCAAAGATTTAACCCAAATCAAATACAGATCAAGATCAGACCCTAACGCACCGGAAGTCCTCTGCACCTCACGTTTTAGGGGGAAGTTACGCTCGGTTCGCTTCTCTCTCCTCGTTACTTGTTCGGAGATTGGATGGGACTGAGGACTTTGCGACAGCTGACTTCAAAGATAGAATTGAAGATATACTCCATCCTGTCTTCTGCTACTAGAGGAACAGTACCCGTTGAGTCTTTGCCGTTGAGTCTTTGCCGTTGAGTCTTTGCCGTTGAGTCTTTGCCGTTGAGTCTTTGCCGTTG
>NZ_JAQMSD010000305.1 GCF_028330525.1 Spirulina sp. CS-785/01 | reverse complement strand
CTTCTCCTCTATCTCCCCCATCTCCTCTATCTCCCCCATCTCCTCTATCTCCCCCATCTCCTCTATCTCCCCCATCTCCTCTATCTCCCCCATCTCCTCTATCTCCCTGTTGTTCAACTATCAACTATCAACTCCTCCTAAGAGGTTATTCTTCCATTTTTAAAGTCGGTTCACCTGTTCCCGCATCGGGCATGATAGCTCCCCGCATATCGGCATTTCGGAAGTTGGCTTCATTGAGGTTTGCATCGAGTAACACCGCTTCGACTAATTTTGCTCCGGTTAAATTAGACCAACAGAGTTTAGCCCGATAGAGCTTGGCGAAGGAGAGATCAGCCCCGCGTAAGGTAGTCCAGGTGATATGAGAGGCTCGCAGGTTTGCCCCCTGTAGGTTAATATTGGCTAAATTAGAGCTACTCATGTGGGCGCGACTGAAATCAGCTTCTACGGCATTTACATTGGTGGCATTTGCACCGTTGAGAATAGCCCCTGATAAATTGGCTCGTTCGAGGTTGGCGTGCATGAGAATGGCGTTGGTGAGATTGGCATGTTGAAGATCAGCACTCACTAAAATGGTTTTCATCATTTTGGCCCGCCCTAGGTTGGCCTCGAATAGTTTGGCCCGGGTTAAGTCTGCATCGCGTAAGTCGGCTTCACTGAGGACAGAGTAACTCAAATCGGCGGCTTTGAGGATCGCCCCTTTGAGGTTAGCCGCCCGCAAACTCGCATCAACTAACTTGGCTCCGGTCAGATTAGAATTACTTAGGTTGGCACTGATCAGGTTGGCTTCTGTGAGGTTGGCTTCCATGTGGGTGTCACTGAGATTGGTTTCTCGGAGGTTAGTTCTAATGAGACTGGCCCCAATGAGGTTTGCTCCACCTAAGTCGCTTTCGCGTAAGTTGGCTTCGCTTAAATCAGCCCCTCCGAGAAACGCACCCTGTAAATTCGCGCCTCGAAAATCTCGTTCACCCGCAGCATACCGTTTTAGGAGTTCTCCAGCTTCCATTCTTAACTAAACCTTTTCCTTGTATTTTATGATTGTCTCGCACGATAAGGCGATTTGTGAATTTGTCCCGTGAGTTGAGAAATGGCTTTGGGGTTTAGGGCGTTGGGGGTTTTAATCAAGGGTTTTGGGCCAGGTGGTATTGAGTTTTGGTTTGGGATCATCAATCCTTTCTCTATCGTAAAACATTGATCGTCCTCAATTAACTGGGTGGTTGGACTTCTTGTGAGGTGGGGGGGTGTGGAGGGGGAAGCGCGATTCTGGCGTTTTCCTTTGTACAATTATCTTAGCGTCGCCAGCAGACCTTCTGCGGTTGGACAAATCGTGGACATAACAGAAAATGTCTGGGTCGAGGATGCGACGGGGATTTGCTTTAAGGCGAGTCTAGTTGGCCCTGGTAGAAGCAGTGGGACTCCCGTGTGGATGTCAATAAGCTCAGGGGAATTCCAGCTAAATTCCCCGTTCACCTAGGACAATAGAACAAGAACGCATCAATTCAGAGTAAAGTCAGCAATACTATGTCAGAGAATCGTCGAAGTCAAGTTATTACCCAAGGGGTACAACGCACCCCCAATCGTGCCATGTTGCGGGCTGTGGGGTTTGAGGATCAGGATTTTACGAAGCCTATTGTGGGGGTGGCGAATGGGTATAGTACTATTACCCCCTGTAATATGGGCATTAATGATCTCGCACAACGGGCAGAGTCTTGTTTAAGTCAAAATGGGGCGATGCCGCAGATTTTTGGGACAATCACTATTTCTGATGGGATTGCTATGGGGACTGAGGGGATGAAATATTCTCTGGTGTCTCGGGATGTGATTGCGGATTCCATTGAGACGGTTTGTAATGGTCAAAGTATGGATGGGGTGTTGGCCATTGGCGGTTGTGATAAGAATATGCCGGGGGCAATGATTGCGATCGCGCGACTGAATATTCCGGCGATTTTTGTCTATGGGGGGACGATTAAACCGGGTCATTATGAAGGGGAAGATTTAACCATTGTCAGTGCTTTTGAAGCTGTCGGCCAGCACAGTGCGGGCAAGATGGATGATACCACCCTCAAGGGCATTGAAACCCATGCTTGCCCCGGTGCGGGGTCTTGTGGGGGGATGTTTACGGCCAATACTATGTCCTCGGCTTTTGAAGCGATGGGGATGAGTTTGCCTTATTCTTCGACCATGGCCGCGGAGGATGCTGAAAAAGCAGAGAGTACGGCGAAATCGGCTGAAGTGTTAGTGGAGGCGATTCGTAAGCAGATTTTACCCAAGGATATTTTAACTCGGAAGGCGTTTGAAAATGCGATCGCGGTGATTATGGCGGTGGGCGGTTCGACCAATTCCGTGTTACATTTGCTGGCGATCGCTCATACCATCGGCGTTAATTTAACCATCGACGACTTTGAAACCATCCGCGGCAAAGTCCCCGTCCTCTGCGACTTAAAACCCAGTGGCCGTTTCGTCACCACCAATTTACACAATGTCGGTGGTATTCCCCAAGTTATGAAAATGTTACTCAATCATGGCTTACTCCACGGGGATACCCTAACCATTACAGGGGAAACCCTTGCCGAAGTCCTCAAAGATGTCCCCGACACCCCACCGACTGACCAAGACGTGATCCGTCAATGGGATAATCCCATGTATGCTGCGGGACATTTGGCTATTCTGAAAGGCAATTTAGCTGAAGATGGCGCAGTGGCGAAAATTAGCGGTGTGAAAAAACCGAAAATTACCGGGCCTGCCCGCGTTTTTGAGTCGGAAGAAGATTGTTTAGATGCTATTTTAGCGGGCAAAATCAACGCTGGAGATGTGATTATTGTCCGCAATGAAGGCCCGAAAGGTGGCCCCGGAATGCGGGAAATGTTAGCTCCTACTTCTGCTATTATCGGGGCAGGATTAGGCGATTCAGTCGGCTTAATTACCGATGGTCGTTTTTCGGGGGGAACTTACGGCCTAGTCGTCGGCCACGTTGCCCCAGAAGCGGCAGTGGGCGGCAATATTGGCTTAGTCCAAGAGGGCGACACCATCACCATTGATGCCCCCCAACGTCTGTTACAAGTCCACGTTTCTGACGAGGAGTTGGCCCAACGACGCAGCCACTGGCAACCCCCCAAACCCCGTTACACCACAGGGGTTTTAGGCAAGTATGCGAAGTTAGTCTCCTCTAGTCACGTCGGAGCAGTCACGGATAAGGATTTATTCTAGAATTGTAGGGTGGGCAATTGCCCACCTCTTTTTTGTCACCGTCAGTATGAGCGCGATCGTGATAGGTTATCTTAATCTTCATAAACTTCTCATCCCTAAGAATGATTGAAGAAATACGCAAAAAATTTGCGGACAATCAATTTGAACTATCTAAACACGCTACAGATCAATCCATTATCAGAAATATTAGAATACAAGAAATTAAAGAAGCTGTTTTAGTCGGTAAAATTATCGAAGACTATCCAGATGATAAATATGGAGCAAGTTGTTTAATTAGTGGGTTAACTCAAAAAAAACGTCCTATTCACCTTCAATGCAGTTATCCTTCTCGCCCATTGCTCAAAATTATAACTTTATATGAACCAGACCGAACTAGATGGTCTGATAACTTTAATCAAAGGAGAAATGATAATGAATAATTATCAAGATGAATTATTGGTTGAGACAACCGTTACTTATGCTATAGAGTTTAAAGGAAAAGTCTTTGTAATCGAAAATGTACCTGCTAGAGTCAATCCAGACACAGGAGAAAACTTCTTTGCTCCTGACACCGTTGAGCGCATTCAGCAGATTATTTTCAACGCAGAAGAACCAAAATATTTTATTGAAACTCCAGTTTATGATTTTGTGTAGTACCCTAAGAGTAGGAATTATGTAAAAAGCTCGCATCATATTAATGTTAGACCCAGTTATGCTATTATCGGGGCAGGATTAGGCGATTCGGTCGGCTTAATTACCGATGGTTGTTAGTTGTGTTCAATGAAGTCTCTAGAGGAGATGCAGAGATTGCTGCATATCGATTAGAGGTGTTGCGTGATTGTCCTTTACTGAGTGTTAATGCAGAAATTCAGGCAAAGGATTTTGTTGTTTAATTGACTCGTCAAAATTCAAAATCACCGAAACTGGAATGCCAGCATGGTAAGGAATAACTAGATTATCCTCTGAAGTTTTTGTGGCATCTAGTATTTTGTACCATTTGATTTCCTCGACACTTTTTTAACCTCCAAAAATAGTTGTGGATTACTAGCAGAGGAAGTAAAACGCTGAGTAATGGCTTCGGCATAGCAATGGGTACAACCCGGACTGACTTTGGTACAGCCTGTCGTCGGATTCCATGTGCGATCGGTCTATTCAATTCCGGTGTGTGTGCTAACCATAGCCTACAACTTACTAGGTTATCTATACTAACTCAAGTTGAAAAAAGATTCAATAAATCGGCTCGCTAGATCACAGTAGAAAAGGCCGCCCCCCCCCTAACGGAAGACAGGGAAAGTGATATTCTGTGATGAGGATTATGCACACTGCCCCAATTGAGTCCCATGAACCTAGCAGAAATACAAGCCGCAATCGACCGTGAAACGGAAGTCCTCCAGAAAAAAATAGACAAGAGGCAATGTATCCTCGATACCTATGTGGGAGACCCGACACGCTTAAAATTAGAGTTAGAAAAATGGAAATCAGAGTTAGCCATTTGGGAAAAGTGTCGGAGTTGGATCAGTCAGGTGAATTAATTTGAGTTAATGAACTGGACTCAGGTAGGACCGGGAGACGTTTCCCCGTGTCCACTGTTTTTGATGCCACAGGAGTCTCTCACCCCGATACAATGGGAGAGGTGTATTTTGTTGTACGGTAATCTTGACGGACTCTACTTCCCTTCCCACTCTCTTACTCATCGATGGTCATTCCCTCGCATTTCGCTCTTTTTATGCGTTTACCAAGGGAGGGACTATCAAGGGGTTGCAGACTTCTCAGGGAGTGCCGACTAATATTTGTTTTGGGTTTCTCAAGTCGCTGTTGCAGGTGATGAAGACGCTACAACCGCAACGCCTCGCTATTGCCTTTGATCGGAGTGAACCCACCTTCAGACATGAAGCCTACGCTCAGTATAAAGCCAAACGACGGGAAGTTCCAGAGGATTTCGTCCCCGACCTCGCTAACCTCCATAAACTCCTCTCTGCGCTCAATTTACCTATGGTGACGAAAGCGGGGTATGAAGCGGATGATATTCTAGGGACGCTTTCTCAACAAGGGACTCGTGAGGGGTATCAGGTAAAAATTCTCACGGGGGACCAAGACTTACTGCAACTGGTGGATGATCAGCGTCAGATTAGTGTACTGCTTTTCGATCGCGGTGCGACTCGCAAAGCCAAGGAAAGCTGGACGGAATATCAAGAAGCGGAAATTATTGAGAAATTAAAGGTTAAATCCCAACAAGTCATCGACTATAAATCCCTCTGTGGGGACTCCTCGGACAATATCCCTGGAGTGAGTGGCATTGGTCCTGTCACCGCAGCGAAACTCTTAAACCAATACCCCACTCTAGAAGATATTTATGACAATATAGCACAAATCAAAGGGGCGGCTCGCAAGAAGCTAGAAGCGGGACGAGAAGACGCACAACAGGCTAAATTTCTGGTCACTATTCAGCAAGATGTTCCCCTAGAATTACCCGTTAAAAACTTACAATTACCGGGGTTTGATCCCAACTTAGTGAAACCCTTCCTAGAAGAACTAGAATTAAATCAATTTATTCAACAAATCGACCAACTACACGAACAATTGGGAGGTGAAATTAAAGAAGAAAATACTCCCCTTAACCCAACTAAAACAGAGGGTGAAGATACTTGGTTTTTCAGTTACGAAGACACCTTAAATACAGCCAGCCAAGAAACAGCTACTATTACTATTACTCCTCAAATTATCACGACGGAAGCCCAATTAAAAACCCTTGTAAAAACGCTGCAAACCTGCACCAGTCAAGACACTCCCGTTGCTTGGGACACCGAAACCACAACCCTCAATCCCCGCACTGCAACCCTAGTAGGAATTGGCTGTTGTTGGGGAGAAAATGCGGAGGAATTGGCTTATATTCCTATGGGTCATACCCAAGGGGAACAACTCCCCCAAGAGACCGTTTTAACGGCACTCCGTCCTATCATTGAAAGTGAAACTTATCCGAAAGTTTTACAAAATTCTAAGTTTGACCGTTTGGTGTTGCGGTATCAGGGAATTAATCTTGCGGGGGTGGTACTCGATACCCTTTTGGCCAGTTATGTCCTCAACCCGGATGAGTCCCATAATTTAACTGATCTCTCTTTAAGATATTTGACGAACATTGAAGCAAAAAGTTATAAAGATTTAGATATCCCCAAGGGGAAAACCATTGCGGATTTATCCATTGAGAAAACGGCGATTTATTGCGGTTGGGATGTGTATGCGACCTTTAGTTTAGTTGCTCCCTTACAGGAAAAACTGGCTCAATTTCCCCAACTGAAAACGCTGTTAAAGGAGATTGAGCAACCCCTAGAACCAGTGTTAGCAGAGATGGAATATCAGGGAATTCGGGTTGATTTAGAGTATCTGAGTAATTTATCCCAACAACTGGGGGAGACGTTACAGCACATTGAAAATAATGCTTATGATGCAGCAGGAGAAGAATTTAATCTCAATTCTCCTAAACAACTGAGTGCGTTACTGTTTGAGAAGTTGGGACTGAAGCCGAAAAGGAAAACCAAAACCGGATATTCGACGGATCATTCTACGTTGGAACAACTACAGGGAGATCATCCTGTGATTGACCACATTTTAGACCATCGGACTCTCTCGAAGCTCAAATCCACCTATGTAGATGCTCTCCCGTCTTTGGTTAACCCGGAAACTGCGCGAATTCATGGGGACTTTAATCAAGCGGTGACGAGTACAGGGAGACTGTCTTCGTCTAATCCGAATTTGCAGAATATTCCGATTCGTAGTGAGTTTTCCCGACAAATTCGCAAGGCGTTTGTACCCCGTGAGGACTGGGTGTTGGTGTCTGCGGACTATTCTCAGATTGAATTACGAATTTTGGCTCATTTTAGTCAGGAACAGGTGTTAGTGGAGGCGTATAACAATTATGAAGATGTTCATACAGTCACGGCACAGTTACTGTTTGAGAAAGAGAAAGAGGAGGTGACAGCAGAAGAACGACGTTTAGGGAAAACCATTAACTTTGGGGTAATTTACGGCATGGGAGCGCAGCGTTTTGCGCGAGAGGCCGGGGTTTCTGCGTCGGAGGGGAAATTGTTCATTGATCGCTATCGGGAGCGATATGCGGCGGTTTTTGCCTATTTGGAGGCGCAAAAACGGGAGGCTATTGCACGAGGATATGTAGAAACACTCTATCATCGTCGGCGTTACTTCCAGTTTGAAAGCGAAACCCTCCGAACCCTGCAAGGTTGTTCTCCTGATGAGATACAACTGGATAGTCTGAAACGACTCTCGAAGGAGGATGCACAATTGCTCCGTGGGGCTGCTAATGCTCCTATTCAAGGCTCTAGTGCTGATATTATCAAGATTGCGATGGTGAAACTGTACGAGATTTTGCAGGATTACCAGGCTAAGTTACTGTTACAAGTGCATGATGAGCTAGTTTTGGAAGTTCCCCCCCAGGAATTAACTGATTTAAGGGAAAAAATTCGCACAACCATGGAAAATGCGGTTGAATTAAGCGTTCCTCTGGTGGTAGAAGTGCGCACAGGGGAAAATTGGATGGAGGTGAAATGACGGCAAGTGGGAAACTTTCTGATAGAATCATCTGCGAACTGATTGCGCGATCGCTTTCATTCGGTCTAACCTAATGTTATTTTTGGCGATAATCGCTTGAAGGGCATGACGCGCTTAACCTTGATCTCCCTAAGTTGATGTGGATTCCTGAGTACACCCATTACTCTTAGACAACTGTAGTTTTTCGGCGTGATTTTTCGGACTTTTTCTGTGTTTTGGGTGACAGACTGTTTTCTGTAAACCCCTACCCCCCAAAAATGCAGTCCATTTACTTTACTTGCAGTAGGAAATTGCACAATGACAGGACGTAAAATACTAATTTTTGTGGTGTTGGTTGTTGGTGCTATGGTGGCCGTAGTCTGGTCGAGTGGCTTAGGAACAGCTACTGGGCCGATTTTAATTAGTATTTTACTCTCTGTGTTCTTCGTGTTAATTTCGGTGGGAACAACGACGGAGATTTACCAAGATTTTATTGAAGCGATTAGCACCAAATCAAGCCTCAAAAAAGCTGCCTGTCGGTTTTATCTTTATGGCCGCGGCGGAAGTGGAAAAACAACATTAATTAAAACTTGGTTGGGGGGAGAAGTTCGTCCCGAACAATCAACTAAATATTTTGCTCATTATATCAGCGAAAAGTACATTGATTTAGAAACTAAACGGCGTTGTCGGGTTATTATCTCAGATTATCAAGGCCAGTCTCCGTCGCAAAATACGTTAAATGCCTCTCCTCAAGTGATTGGACAACCCGGAAAACGGTTAGTGAATGTGGTCTTTTTTATTGTGGATATTGCTCCCCGTATTGAAAAAAATGGTCAACCGTTAAATAGTGAGGAGTTAATTGATTGGTTGGCGGTAGATACGGAGGCGAAGGTTCGGAAGCGGGTTGAGCAACAGCTAGAATATCTGGTTCCGGCGATTTTAGAGATTGTGTTTGCGACGATTTATAGTAGTAATTTGCTTGGTGTAAAGCTGATTATTAATAAGATGGATTTATTGGAAACTGTGGTGGCGATGGGATGTATTCCGGGGGTGAGTTTAGCGAATGTGAATGATTATGCACGCAATTTGTTTAAACGGGTTGAATATTCGATTCAGGATGCTTATGAAAATATTACTAACCCGGAGCATCAAATTGAGTTTTCGGTTGAGTTGGTGAGTGCTGCGAAAGGGACGGGTGTGGCGCAAATTTTTAATGAAGCGTTAAAGCAATATGCTACTGTTTATGGGAAGGATATTAAGAGTTAGTTTTTGTTGTTGGTTGTTGGTTGTTTGTGAAAAAGGGAACAGTAAACAGTAAACAGTAAACAGTAATCAGTAAACAGTAAACAGTAAACAGTAAACAGTAATCAGTAATCAGTAAACAGTAAACAGTAATCAGTAAACAGTAATCAGTAAACAGTAATCAGTTGTTACTCCCCATCTCCCCCATCTCCCCCATCTCCCCCATCTCCCCTATTCACACTCATTTACTTGCTCGGCGAAGGTGAGGATTTCGGAAGCAGCCCGATCGCAAGCCCCAGGACTGCCTAACGCTTCTCGCATACGCTGATACCCTTGTAGGGTTTTCTCCCGACGAATGGGGTTAAACAGTAACTCCATTGACTCCTGAACAATGCGGTCTGGAGTCATCTCCTCCTGTAATAATTCTGGCACGAGAGACTCCATCAAGGTTAAATTAACTGGAGAAACAAACGGGACTTTCACCCATAAAATATAACGTGCAATCCACATGGTTATGGGATGTAAGCGATACACAACCACCTGTGGCACGTTAAGTAGAGCCAATTCTAAATTCACTGTACCGGATTTGGCGATCGCGCAATCCGCCGCCGCCATCATCGTCAGGCTTTGATCTTCCATTAAACGCGCATTCAGTTGATACTGCTCAATGGCCCCTTGAATATCCTGCCGATAACTAGGTAACGACAGAGGGACTAAAAACTGCATCTCCGGCACTTGCCCCTGGATGCGCTGTGCGGCTGCAAAAATGGACGGGACGAGGTATTTAACCTCTTGCCGCCGAGAAGCCGGGATCAGTGCCATAACAGGGCAATCTGGGTCTAAATTTAACTGACTCCGAGCCTGTTGCCGAGAGGGGAACCCTTGGATGCGGTCTACAATGGGATGGCCCACCCAATGCACCGACGCTCCGCGCTCTTGAAAATATTTCGCCTCTTGGGGGAAAATGGCTAAAATGCGATCGCAAATATCAATAATCTGCTGAGTATTAGAGCGAAACGGACTATACACCCAAACCTGGGGCGCAATATAATAAATTACTGGCACTTGGGGATAATATCGCCGCAAATACTGGCCAATAATCATATTCGGGCCATTGTAATCAATTAAAACCACTAAATCCGGCGGATTCTCCTGTAAATAGCGTTTGGCCTTGGTTTGTGCTTGCTGGGTGGAACGAATAAAGGGCAAGGACTCAAAAATACCCACCGAGCCAATTCCGGCGGTTTGGGCGACAATTTCCGCCCCCGCTTCCGCCATGCGAGTCCCCCCCAACGCGCCAATGTGCAGGGACTTTCCTTGGGCCTTCGCGTGCTGGAGGAGGGTGTCCACCAATAACCCCCCCTGTAAATCCCCGGACACTTCCCCGGTACTAATAAAAATACGCATCTTACTTTCTACTTCCAGGCATTGGACCCCGACGTTTTGCATTGAGTGAAGACTGTAAAAACCGTTGTAAATGGGTCAACGGTTCACCCCCTCCTAGGATAGCCAATTGATCCACCGCTTGCGTAAAACTCACATCCGAGCGATAGAGGAGACGAAAGGCTTTTTTCAGTTGGGAGATTTCCTCTCCGGTAATTCCCATGCGTTTTAAACCGACTAAATTCAGCGATCGCACCCGTCCCGGATTCCCCTCCACTAGCATATAAGGAGGAACATCCCGATCAATGCGACTCATTCCCCCCAACATGGCCATCGTGCCAATATGCACAAACTGGTGAATCCCCAACACTCCCCCAATGGTCACATGAGACTCAATTTCCACATGGCCCGCTAAGGCCACATTATTGGCAATAATCACCCGATTCCCCAAAATGCAGTTATGGGCCACATGGGAATAGGCCATCAATAAATTATGATCCCCCAGAATCGTCTCCTCCCCCTCATCCGTTGCCCGGTTGATGGTGACATATTCTCGAATGCGGTTATGATTGCCAATTCTGACGCGACTTTCCGCCCCCTTATATTTTAAATCTTGGGGTTCTAAACCAATGGCCGCCCCCGGAAAAATATGATTTCCGACCCCAATCTCCGTCGGGCCGGAAATCACCACATGGGCCCCAATAGTCGTATCTGCCCCAATTTTGACCTTTTCTCCAATCACTGCATAAGGCCCCACTTGGACGCTAGGATCGAGGTCTGCGTCCGGATGAATAATAGCAGTTGGATGAATTGTGGGTTTCAAGGGCATCACTCCGGCAGATGTTTGATTATGCAATAGCTTGGTCATAGATAGATAGGGATTATCCAGTCCCACCTATTCTGCGAGAGAAAACATCATTTCTCCCTCTGTGGCCAGTTGTCCGTCAACCTCAGCGCGTCCGTACAACTTCCCAAAACGACCCCCCCGAAAGCGGAGAAGTTCCACTGTCAAAAGTAACTGATCTCCAGGTAAAACAGGCCGACGAAACCGCACTTTATCAATTCCGGCAAAAACGTACAAACCCCCCTCATGATTGGGCATTTTTGTTAAAATAACTCCCCCTACTTGGGCCATGGCTTCCACAATTAATACCCCAGGCATAATGGGCCGATTGGGGAAATGGCCTTGAAAATGGGGCTCATTAATACTGACATTTTTAATCCCGACGGCTTTTTTTCCGGGGATATAGTCCACAATGCGGTCCACCAAGGCAAAGGGATAGCGATGGGGGAGTAATTTCTGGATATCTTCAACCTCAAACCGCGTTACCGCGTCACCGTCGGCAGTTGGCTGGGAATTAGGGGATTTTTCGTCGAGGGTAGGTTGGGCAGAATCGCTTTTTTGGTTTACGTCGGTCACAATGGTCATGGGTTTTACAACAACTAAAATTAAAAGGGTAACGGAGAGCAAGCCGCAAGCCCGATTTAGGAGCAACCGCTTAGGCGTTGGGCCAGTTGGATGTGTAATTTATGACTTGCTTTGTAGGCGAGGATATGGGCTTGGGGGAGTTGACCCAACAAGCTCAAGTCTCCTACTAAGTCTAAAAGTTTATGACGTGCTGGTTCATTTGCAAATCTTAGAGGTGGATTTAACCAACGATCTTGATCACAAACGAGGGCATTGTCTAAACTTCCTCCTTGGATTAACCCCGCTTGGCGTAACTGTTCCACTTGGTCCACAAAGCCAAAGGTTCGCGCTGGGGCCACGGCTTCAGCAAAGGCTTCTTGCTGGGGATTCCAACTATACCATTGTTGGCCAATGGGTGCGTAAGGAAAATCAATGCCGTAGGTGAACCGAGGTTCAGGACTGGGCATAGCGACCACAAACGCATCCCCGGCTTGAACGGTGTAGGGTTCAGTGACTTCTATTGTAGAGGGAAGGGGGGCATTTTTCAGGGGTTTTAGGCCGACTTGCGCGATCGCATCTACCCATTCTTTCGCAGACCCATCCAGCAAGGGCAATTCCCCCCCATCCACCTCAATACGGGCATTGATCACCCCACACCCACTCAAAGCGGCTAATAAATGTTCTACGGTGCGAACACTGGCCTCGTCTTGTTGTAATTCGGTACAGAGTTGGGTTGGGTGAACCGCATCTAAGCTGGCCGGAATGCGGGGTTGTCCTGGTAAATCTACCCTAACAAAATAGCGGCCTTCCCTCGCCTCCGCAGGGAATACCCGCACTTGGGTGGTTTGTCCCGAATGCAACCCCACCCCTGTCCGTACCAACTCCCCTGCCAAAGTCGTGGGTTGTCGCGCAAGTCCTAGGTGAGCCATTTTTCCCGATGGTTGGTAATTCGTGGTCATAGTTTCAGAAAGGCAAGAAACAAACAATCAAACCTAAACGGATAATTGTTCACTTGCTTATTATTAAATTGTTAACTGTTAAAACCGTTCCCCAATACCAAAGTGAATACGACTATCCCCTTGGTCATTCAACCCATAATCCACCCGAATGGGGCCTAACGGGGATTGAATGCGGACCCCAACCCCGTATCCTAAACCATCTCCAGGTTTACCTCGGACTGCCGCCGGATTGCCAGGTACATTGTCCCCTGTGCCTAAATCTGTGCCATAATCCACAAATAACGCCCCATTGATAAAAGAGAAAATCGGGAAACGATATTCCGCCGTCGCTTGTAAATAGGAACGACCACTCCCGACATCCCCTTCTTCATACCCTCGGACTGAGTTCGATCCCCCAATACTAAAGGCTTCATAGGGGGGTAAATCGCCAAGAATTGTCCCGGCTTGTAAATTAAATGCTAGGGTTTGCGCGGCATCTTCGTCTTCGGTCAAACTGAACCAATCGACCGGGAGATAATAACTATAACTGCCCCGGACTCGACTAAACGTAATTTGTCCGGCCCCGATGGGGAGGGTTTGGTCTACACTGAGGCGTAAGAGAGACCCGGTGGTGGGTTGGAGAATGCTATCCCGGCGATCGCGCACTGCTCCAAATTGCAGCATCGTTAAGGTATCTTGCCCATTCTCATTAAACGAGAGCAAGTTCCCAAACTCATCCCGTGGGGAAATATTCCCATCACTATCCCGAATTTCTACCCCTTGATACCGAAAACCTGCCGAAAGAGTCCATTCTGCCGTACTAAAGGGGTCTTCAATCAAGGGACGAGTAAAAGTAATCCCTCCCCCTGTCCGCACCACACGGGGCCGGTCCCCATTGGGTAAACGCACTTCATTTTGTCCAGGTTCCGGGTCCCCCTCATCAAAAATCAAGGAAATGGACTGACTACGGAAAGCATTGAGGGTATAAGAAGTCCGATAGGGGTCCCCCGCAATCCACGGGTCTGTAAAACTCACATCAAACAATAAATCCCTTGTCCCCACTTGCACCTCGGCGGCCAAGTTTTGGTTATTTCCCCCGACATTCTGTTGTTGATAGCTCAAGGTTCCGAAAAACCCACTCGCGGAACTCACCCCGGCCCCGGCGGCCAATGATCCGGTACTCCCTTCAACCACTTCCACATTCACCACCACTTGGGAGGGATTATCCCCAGGGGAGAAGGACAACCGCGCATCCTCAAACAGTCCTAAGCCAAACACGCGCTGTAAGTCAGCCTGGGCGGTTTCCCGCTTGAACACGGTCCCCGGTTCTAACTGCATCTCACGGGTAATAATAAATTCTCGGGTTCGCCCCTCCACTTCCTGTTCTTCGGCATTAAAAAACTTGACTTCTATGGATTCAATCACCCCTTCAGCAACGGTTAATTGAACTACCCCATTGTCATAAACTTCCGGACTGCCCACCACTTGGGCTAAATCATAGCCATTGTCTTGATACCATTGATTTAATTCCACCACATCTTCCTGGAGGTCGCGCAGGTTCAACACCTCGCCATAGTTTTCCCCAAAAATGCGATCGACTTCTGACGCGGGCAACACTCGTTCTCCTTCTGGGGGAAGGGTTTGCACCACCACTCCCTCTAAAACCGGGTTCACATCCACCACAAAGGTAATGCGCACCCCCAAGGGAGTATCTTCGGGGACTTGTTGCACATTGGCGAAAAATCCCGTGGCAAATACCGCATTCACATCTTCTTGCAGTTGGGCCCGGGTTGTGGTGCGTCCGGGTTGGGTGTCAATGGTGTTATAAACCAGTTGTTCTAATTCTGGCGTTAAGCCTTCCCCTTCCACCACCACTTCCGCAACTAGAACTTGGGGTTCGGCCTCCGGTTCAGAGGGGATAGGACTATCGAGGGGAGAGTCTGTGGGTTGGCCGAATTCAGGGGGGGGTGTTGTTTCTTCGGGGAAAGATAGATCGGGG
>NZ_JAQMSD010000304.1 GCF_028330525.1 Spirulina sp. CS-785/01 | reverse complement strand
TTAGGTAATGCTACTTTTATATTCCTTGGGTTCAAACCCAAGGCTAATAGCTAAAACCCGTTAAAACGGGTTGAGTAAGTATTTAGGTAATGCTACTTTTATATTCCTTGGGTTCAAACCCAAGGCTAATAGCTAAAACCTGTTAAAACGGGTTGAGTAAGTATTTAGGTAATGCTACTTTTATATTCCTTGGGTTCAAACCCAAGGCTAATAGCTAAAACCCGTTAAAACGGGTTGAGTAAGTATTCAGCCGTCAGCGTTTAGCTTTATTTTCACTTCTCGCACAAGTCTCTCACTTGTTATACTTCCTTTCTCCCGTTTGAGAGGCTTCGCCAATGGAATGTTAGTTTTAAGCTGATGGCTGATGGCGGATAGCTTAAAATACTTACCTTTAATTTAGGGCTTGCTGAATAACCCTGAAACTCTCGCCTAATCAGGGTTTTGAGGATTTTGAAAAGCAAAAAAGTTCAAATTTGGCACTCAATTGGGGAAAAATCTCGGAAAAAAAGACCCATTCTTAAATTTCACTGTTCCCTGTTCCCTTACCTCACAAGTAAATGAACACTTTTTCAGCAAGCCCTAATTTAGTGGTGAGAGTGTCAAAAAAACGCTATACTAGAGATTCTGTCTGTCAACTTACATCGCATCTCTATTTAGTTAACGCTTCTATGCCTCAATCTACCCTTGGTAATAACCCCTCCATTGCACTTTCCCATCTCGGCTGTGAAAAAAATCGGATCGACTCTGAGCATATGCTAGGGCTACTGGTGGAAGCCGGTTATGAAATTGACGCAAGTGAAGAATTAGCCGATTACGTGATTGTCAATACCTGTAGTTTTATTCAGGCCGCTAGAGAGGAGTCGGTGCGGACTTTGGTGGAATTGGCGGAAGCGGATAAGAAGATTGTGATTACGGGCTGTATGGCGCAGCATTTCCAGGAGGAGTTGTTGGCGGAGTTGCCTGAAGCGGTGGCGGTTGTGGGCAGTAGTGACTATAACAAGATTGTTGATGTCATTAAACGGGCTGAACAGGGGGAACGGGTGAAAGAAGTTTCTCCTGAACCGACTTATATTGCTGATGAAACTGTGCCTCGGTATCGCACGACGGCGGAGGGGACGGCTTATATGCGGGTGGCGGAAGGGTGTGATTATCGCTGTGCGTTTTGTATTATTCCTCATTTACGAGGAAATCAGCGATCGCGCAGTATAGAATCCCTGGTCACAGAGGCTCAACAATTGGCCGCTCAAGGGGTACAGGAATTAGTGTTAATTTCCCAAATTACCACGAATTACGGGGTGGATTTGTACGGGAAACCGAAACTCGCGGAACTCTTGCGGGAATTGGGCCAAGTAGATATTCCCTGGATTAGAATTCATTATGCTTACCCCACTGGACTGACTCCCCCGGTAATTGAGGCTATCCGAGAAACGCCTAATGTTCTCCCTTACCTCGATTTACCCCTCCAACATTCCCACCCAGAAATTCTCCGGGCAATGAACCGACCTTGGCAAGGCCGGGTGAATGATGAAATTATCCATCGGCTAAAAGAGGCTATCCCTGAAGCGATACTGCGGACAACCTTTATTGTGGGCTTCCCTGGGGAAACGGAGGAACACTTTGCCTATTTGGTGGATTTTGTCAAGGAACATGAATTCGATCATGTAGGGGTTTTTACCTTCTCCCCAGAAGAAGAAACCCCTGCTTATCACCTAGATAACCAACTGCCCCAGGCGGTGATGGAGGAAAGGCGCGATCGCATCATGGAAACCCAACAACCCATCGCTGCCCAGAAAAACCAAGCAGAAGTCGGAAAAATTGTTAAGGTATTAGTGGAACAAGAACACCCAGGCACGGGCCAACGGATTGGCCGTTCCCCTCGTTTTGCCCCCGATGTCGATGGACTGGTTTATGTGCAAGGGGATGCCCCTCTAGGGGCTCTCGTTCCCGTGGAAATCACCCACGCGGATGTTTATGACCTCTATGGCAAAGTGGTCTAAACCTTGTCTCTATCTCTTGTCGCTCAGTATCTCACACTAAACCGTGATCGAAATCGACAATTGGATTGGCTCTCAATTTGAGCTAAATTTCATGATCTAAATCTCAAACTTGTCGTGAGTTGGTAACGCCCTGACGACATCCCCAAAACCCTAGGCCAGATGGGCAATACAACGTCCTCCCCTTAGTCAGGAAATCTTAACCTTTCCCCCAAAGACGGAAACCCCCCCTAGCCCGATTGGTCTAAATGCGTTACAACTAAAGTTAAGTTTAAAAAACTTAACGAAACGAAAATTGCATTAAGGAATTTTATGACCATTTCGTTCAAAAGTCTTGGACTGTCTGATAGTCGCGTCCAACAACTCGAAAGCATGGGGTTTGAACAGCCCACAGAAATTCAACAGAAAGCCATTCCTGAGTTGTTAGCGAATCGTGATGTAGTGGGACAGTCGCAAACCGGGACCGGGAAAACCGCCGCGTTTTCCTTGCCCATTCTCGAAAAGATTGACCCCAAAGCATCGGCAGTTCAGGCTTTGATCCTGACCCCGACTCGTGAATTGGCGCAACAGGTGTCTAGCGCGATCGCAGACTTTGGGAATAAGCATCTACAAGTCTTGACCGTCTGTGGGGGTCAGTCCATTGAACGACAAATTCGCACCCTACAACGAGGAGTCCCCCTGGTCGTCGGGACCCCTGGACGGGTCATCGACCTGTTAGATCGGAAAAAACTAGACCTCTCCCAAGTGGAATGGGTTGTGCTGGATGAAGCCGATGAAATGCTGAGTATGGGTTTCATCGACGACGTGAAGAAAATCCTCAAACAAACCCCCGACCAGCGCACCACCGCTTGTTTCTCCGCCACCATGCCGCGAGAAATTCGGGACCTAGTGGACAACTTCCTCAAGTCCCCCATCACCCTCAGCGTCAAACAATCTAATGCAGCCCCCTCCCGCATTGAACAACGGGTCTATATGCTGCCCCGCAACTGGTCGAAAATTAAAGCCCTGCAACCCATCCTAGAAATGGAAGAATTGGAAGCCGGGATTATTTTCGTGCGCACCAAACGGTCTGCCGCCGAAATTACCAATAAATTACAGGCCAACGGTCATAACGTGGACGAATACCACGGAGACTTAAACCAAAACCAACGGGAACGCTTAGTTCAACGCTTCCGGGATGGACAAATTCAATTAGTGGTTGCCACGGATATTGCCGCACGGGGGTTAGATGTCCAAGACCTCAGCCACGTCATCAACTACGACCTCCCCGACAACGCCGAAACCTACATCCACCGCATTGGTCGGACGGGACGGGCCGGGAAAACCGGGGTTGCTCTCTCCCTCATTCAACCCGCCGACCGTCACCTACTACGACGCATTGAACGGCGACTGGGTGAACGCATTGACCCCAGTAAAATCCCCTCTCGGGCTGACGTAGAAGGGAAACGCATTGAGAAACTCAAAGAACAGGTGCAGAATACCTTAACTGGGGAACGGATGGCTTCTTTCTTGTCCTTAGTGAACGAGTTAAGCAGCGAGTATGACCCCCAAGCCATTGCCGCCGCGGCCTTGCAAATGGTCTATGATGAGTCCTCTCCCCCTTGGTTACATCAAGATTGGGATGTGCCGCCCGCCGACTTCTCCAAACCCATTAAACGGAAGAAAAATCGCCGTCCCAATAAATCCAAAACCTCTAACAGTTCCTCCCGTTCTTCCCGTAAGGACGTGAAGAAATCTGTCATTTCTCACAAAAGCCAATAAAAAAACGGCACAATAGATGGTGAACGTGGGATAATATATAATTCCCGTTCATCATTTGTTGTTTTTGTTTGGGCGAATTGAGTCTTTATTCTGGTTTTTAAGTTGTGGTTTTAAGTCCTTCTGCTCCTGCTGCGATCGCACCGTCTCACACCGAAAACCGAGTCACTCCTACTAAAGTCCAGTGGCGCGGTTTGATCGAAGAATACCGTTCATTTCTCCCCGTAAGTGACGCTACCCCCATAGTGACACTCCGAGAAGGGAATACGCCGTTAATTCCCACCCCCTCCCTCGCGCAACAGATTGGTCGGGGGGTGAAAGTTTATGTGAAATACGATGGCCTCAACCCCACCGGAAGTTTTAAAGACCGGGGAATGACTTTGGCTATCTCAAAAGCCAAGGAGGCGGGGGATAAAGCAGTCATTTGTGCCAGTACCGGGAACACCTCGGCCTCGGCCTCAGCCTATGCCCGACGGGCCGGAATTAATGCCTATGTGATTGTTCCTGATGGCTATGTGGCCCTAGGGAAACTCGCCCAAGCATTACTTTATGGGGCTGAAGTCATTGCCATTGATGGGAATTTTGATGATTGTTTGAAAATTGTCCGGCAAATGTCCGACGAGTACCCGGTTACTTTGGTTAATTCTCTCAACCCCTATCGTCTCCAAGGGCAAAAAACCGGGGCTTTTGAGATTGTCGATGATTTAGGCGAGGCCCCGGACTGGTTATGTATTCCGGTGGGGAATGCGGGGAATATTACTGCCTATTGGATGGGGTTTTGTGAGTATCAGCAACAGGGGTACAGTAACCGCCTTCCTCACATGATGGGGTTTCAAGCGGCTGGGGCAGCCCCCATCATCCAAGGGAGTCCGGTGAAGTCACCAGAAACCGTCGCCACCGCTATCCGAGTGGGGAATCCGGCGAGTTGGGAAAAGGCGATCGCTGCCCAAGAAGCCTCTCAAGGACAATTTAACCCCGTAACCGATGATGAGATATTAGAAGCCTATCGTCTCCTAGCATCTCACGAAGGAGTCTTCTGTGAACCCGCCAGCGCGGCATCGGTGGCCGGGTTATTAAAGGTGAAAGATCAAGTCCCCGACAATGCAACGGTGGTTTGTGTGTTAACCGGACATGGGTTAAAAGACCCCGATGCGGCCATTAAACACAGTCACAATGCCATCCATACCGGGGTAGGATCAGATTTGGCGGAAGTGGCGAAAGTGATGGGATTTTAGTTATTGGTTGTTGGTTGTTGGTTGTTAGTTGTTTGTCTAGTTTTCAACTATCAACTCATCAATAACTGTTTGATCAAACAGAAATAGCGTCACTTCATCACGCCATCTCAAAGAGAGATTTTGATAAGTTGTTTTATCTTGAATATCAATATCTTGTTCAATTCTAGACCTTCTAAGAACTTCTGCAATTTGAATGGGTTTATATAAGTCTGTGCGTGCCTTTTTGATGATTTCATTTAGTCTAGATTGTGCTTCGGATAAGCTCATTTTTGGATTTTTTGACTTGGATTTTTTGACAATGTTCAAAACAGATTCAATTATTGCTGCTACTACAGGAACAGGAACACTATTCCCAATTTGTTTGCGTGCTTCAGAATAGCTACAAATTAATTTATAAATATCAGGAAAACCTTGCAGTCTCAACATCTCTCGCTCAGTTAGGCGACGTTGGCCATTAACAAGTAAATAATTATAAGATGCTCCAGATCGTAGCGCACAAGAAAAAGGATGAATTCCTATGTTTCCACTCTTGTTTTCATGCCAAATCATATCTTGATCAGTTTTTTGTGTATCCCAAAAACTAAGTTGTTGATATTTTTGCGCTTTGGATTGAGTGGCAACTGCTTGTAAACGCTTTTTACGAATTGTTTCCGATACATAATAAAAATCACTAACGTCTTGTTCTAGCAAATTTGAAAGAGGTATCATAGGCAATTTGCCTAATGGAAATCTAAATTCATCAACTTGCAAATCTTTACGAAAACCAACAATAAAAGTTCTTTCTCGTTTTTGAGGCAACCCAAAATCTAACGCGTTGAGAATTTTACAATTGGTGATATACCCAAGACTATTGAGTGTTTTTAGGATAACCTGTATTGTCTTGCCTCGATCATGGGTTTTTAGCTGTTTTACATTTTCTAGAATAAATGCAGGGGGTTGTTTGGCTTTTAAAATACGGGCAATATCAAAAAAAAGAGTTCCTCGAATATCATCAAACCCTTGATGGTTGCCGATGATGCTAAAGGGTTGACAAGGAAAACCAGCAAACAGTAAATCATGGTCGGGGATATCCCATTCACGAATGGCTGTAATATCTCCCAAGGGTCTTTGTTGAAAGTTTAATTCGTATGTATCTTGTGCTTTTTTGTCAATATCACTGGCAAAAATACAATGACTTTTGAGGTTATAGTTCTGACAAACTTGTTCAACAGCAATACGGAAGCCTCCAAGACCACAGAATAAATCTAAATATCTAATGTTTGCTTCTATCACTTGTATTTTTTTAGCGTCTTTCAATACCCGTATTCATCATTTTAGAGCAAGGATAGCTCACTCTACGACTTTCAACCCTCTGTGACTGGGGTGTGCCGCAGAATGCTCAAGATGTCTTGGAATTCGTCGAGGTGGGTGGGACTCACAAAGAGGAAATTCCCGAAACAATCCCCCTTGAGATGGGATAAAGGCCGCAATTGTTGGGTGTCTTCGTCCACTAACCACGCTGTATAACCGTAATCGAGGATTAACTGTTGACCGTCGCTTCCTTTGGGTTGTTCAACGAGTAAATAGTGAATGCGATGTTGGGCCAACAACTCTCGACTCCCTTTTAATGCTTCTAACTCAGCCCCTTCAATGTCCATTTTTAGGAAATGACAGTCTTGAATGTCCTGTTGTTGGAAATAATCGACTAAAGTAATTGTGTCTGGTTCAATGAAGCGATCTGCGCAGGGTAAGAGCATCTCAATCATGCTTGACAAAAGGATTGTAGAAGAGTAGTCATGTAATCATCGTCCATAGCAGCACGTTGTCGCTTTTGTCGAAGACTGCGTTGAACAGTAGAGTCTTGACGGAGAAGGTTAAGAGAT
>NZ_JAQMSD010000303.1 GCF_028330525.1 Spirulina sp. CS-785/01 | reverse complement strand
TGATACCAATAGTCAACGGTCTTTTCACCGTCGCCGGAAGAAGATACCCCCTCCAGCAATAAGCTATCTGGCGTTTGATAGACGTGCCACAGGCGAGGGATAAGCTCTGTAGCCAGTGAGAAGTTAGAAGCCTCACCATAATTGGAAAGCTATTTTTCTGCTTTTCGATACATTCTGTTTTTCGATACATACGAGCATAGCTCAGGCTTGTAAGCCTACTGATGGAAAGGTCTCCGAAGATCCAAGGTAGGAAGTGAACATCAAATGGTTAAGTTTGAGTAAGTTTTACAGAGCGGTTCAACAATACTATGTATCTATAGCGATGTGCAAATGAGTGAAAGGCAATTGCTCCCCCTCGCCCAAGGTGGGAGAGGGGGTTGGGGGGTGAGGACTGCACTTGCTCCCAACTGCACACCGCTATATTAACCCAGTATTTTTGGTCAACCATGAGTGATGCCTCTCCCTCTCCTAACCCGTGGTGTTTGAGCAGAATTATTCTAATTATCTGGATGTTGTTACCACTTCCAGTGGCGGCTCAAGGAATTGAGCATACTGAGACTCTCTTACAAACTGGACAACGCCTCTATCAACAGGGGAATTATGAAGCAGCCATTCCTCCCCTAGAAACTGCCTTAGAGCAAATTAATGCACCCTTTGAGCAAGGGATGACTTGGGCCAATTTATCCCTAGTTTATCAAGGGTTGGGAGACTGGGAGAACGCTCAAAATGCTCTCTCCCAAGCGAAACTCCTTATCCCTCAGTTGTCTGAGTCCTCCCAAAAACAGCGTTTACAAGCTCAAGTGGCGGAAGTCCAAGGGAAACTCTATTTTAGTTTAGGACAAGGGGAAAACGCCCTGCTGGCTTGGAGAGAGGCAACTACTGCCTATCAACAACAGAAGGACTCACAAGGGGTAATTCGCACACAACTTCATCAAAGTCGCGCTTTACAACATCTTGGCCAATTTCGTCACGCACTGAAAACCTTAAAACCCGTTATTGTTCAATTATCCCATCAACCCAATTCTCTCACCAAGATACAAGCCTGGCAAGAATTGGGGACTCTCATTCGGGTGGTGGGGAAAGTTGACGGACTCCCCAGTGTGACGACTTCTGAGGGAGACTATTTAGACCAAGCTGAGGCAATTTTACAACATAGTTTAACCCTCGCTCAACAACTCCCGCACCCGGAAACGGAAGCGGAAATTTTGCTGAGTTTAGGCAATACGGCACAAGCGAGATATTATCAATTGAAAGATGAATATCAACGAGTGCCTAGGGGCAATAATCGACCCCCACAACAGGTTAACTCTTATCAGAATGCTCTAAATTATTATCAACAGGTTATTGCTCTCAATTATACTCCCCTGCTCACGATTAAAGCGCAGTTAAATCAACTCCAATTGAGTCTAGAATTGGCCACTCGACGAACTGAGCCTAAAGTTGCTGAAAATGCTCCTAATGTTCAGGATACTATAGAACAGTTAATGGCTCAATTTCCTCGTTTTTTAGAGCAATTACAAGACCTTCCTCAAAACCAGCAATCACTAAATAGTCAATTAAATTTAATGCTTAATTGGCTGAATTATTATCAAACTATATCCCCTAATCAACTTTCGGAAAATTCTCAACTTTTAGCAGATTTTCTACAAGAAATTAACCAGAAAGCACAGCAAATTAATGATTCTTATTTAGTTGCTAAATCTTATTATGAATTAAGTCGTCTTTATCAATTATCAGGCTCTCTTTCTCAAGCAAAATACTGGAATCAAAAAGCCTTACTCGTTGCTGAAAGGGAGCAAGATGATTATACTTTATATCAGGTACAATGGCAACTGGCAAAACTATTAACCGCAGAACAAAAAACGGCTGCTGCGATTACTGCTTATGAAGAAACTATTAAAACATTAGACCAAGTACGCTATGATCTAATTAGTTTAGAAAAATCTGACGTGCGTTTTCTGTTTCGCAATGATATTGAACCTGTTTATCGGGAATTATTGGAGTTATTGCTATTACAGGAAGACTCGAATAAAAGTCAGACTCAATTATCGGGTTATACTCGCTTAGAAAAGGCCAAAAATTATACTCAAAAACTACAAGTTGCAGAATTAGAGGACTATTTACGCTGTCAACTCCAATTAGCGAATCATATTCCGTTAGATCAGCTTATTCAAAAACATCAACTTAAAACAACTTCTATCTATTCGGTTGTGTTACCAGAGGATTTAGTCTTGTTGGTTAAAACTCCTGAAAGTCCTAACTTAAAATATTATTCTGTGGAGATTTCTAAGCAAGAATTAGAAAAAAAAGTATCAGAAATTAGAAATTTAGTTTTTCAAGGAAAAGAATCTAGAAATGCGCAAATTTATCAAGAATTATATAATATTTTAATTGAACCCATAGAACCTGCCTTAAAGGAGTCTAATACAGAAACTCTGGTTTTTGTTTTAGATAGCTTTTTGCAAAATTTACCCTTAGCTGCGTTGTATGATACCAAAAGTGACCAATACTTAATTGAAAAATATAGTCTGGCTTTAAATTTAGGCTTAAATTTATTAGATGAGTCTCCTTTAGCAGCACAAGATTTTAATTTATTAATTGGAGGATTAAGTGAAAGCTATTCTAATTCTAAACCACTTCCTTATGTAACCCAAGAAGTTGAACAGTTAACTCGGAATTTCCCGGAAAGTCAGCTTTTATATAATGACGAATTTACTGAGGAGAATTTACAAACTACGGTGAATGAAAACCCTTTCCCAATTGTTCATTTAGCAACCCATGGACAATTTAGCTCAAGGGTGGAAGATACGTTTCTTTTGGCGGCAGATCAAAAGATTAATTTAAATGAAATGAGTCAGGTTATTCAGCGTCGGGGAGAGACGTTTTCCCAAGCGATTGAGTTATTAGTGTTAAGTGCCTGTCAAACGGCAATTGGCGATCGCCGTGCTACATTAGGGTTAGCTGGAGTGACGGTACAAGCAGGAGCAGTGAGTACCCTTGCGTCGTTATTCAAGATTCAAGATCGCTCCACCTCTCAGTTAATGGCAGAATTTTATCAACATTTGCGTCAGGAGGAGATCAGTAAAGCAGAAGCATTACGACGCGCACAACTTGCGTTACTACAAAACACAGAAACCCAAAAACCCTATCATTGGGCCCCGTTTGTGTTAGTGGGAAATTGGCGTTAATTTTCGCTGGTGCAACAATCTTCTCTGGGAAACTCACTGAATTCCCCTAACCCTCCTTCTTCGAGGAGTTGCTCCCAATCTCCAGACTGATTGGATGCTGCAACTGCGTTGAGTGCATCAAACCAGTATCCCTGACGTGCAAATATTCTCGCTTTTTCGGGGAGTGGGGTGTTGGTGGGAAGGGGAGGACTGGGTTTACGCAGGACTAAGAATTGACTGCTATCTCGACTCAGGGGAGAAGTCTCAGTACAGTACACCTCGACAAACAGATAGGCCTTGTACCAGGTGTCTGGGGTGAGGGGGGGAGCATCGGGAGGGAGTGCAATTTGCATGATTCCTGATGCGGTATAACGGATGTCGCTTTCATAGACGATGATTTCCCGTTTTTCTTCCTCATCCCATGTACGCAGGGAGAGTTTTACGTTTTCTACCCAGTCGGGGGAGTAAGGACTATAAAACCAGAAACTGGGATGACTTTTGCGGGTATATCCCCACGGGATGGAGTTGTCGGGGGTGACTGGGGTGAGGGGAGTTAATCCTAAAGGAAGGTTTGGACAAGGATCACGAGATGCAGAACTTTCGCTATTTGGAGGGTTTCCTCGGTCATCAGAAACAGTGGGTTGATTAAAAATAATGGAATTCGTTTCTAGGGGGGATTGAGCAGTGACGACGAGGGGGGTGATTAATCCAGTTAGATTGAGGAAGATTACCCCTAAAGAGAGTTTAAACCAAGACCAAGGGATCATATTGAGTCCGTAAAGTTTGATCAATTAAGTGGGATCAGTTTCGTTTGAGCGATTATTTTGTGGTTGTGATGGAAAAACACTATTAACGATTATAGCAGAAATTAGTCCTGTTAAGAGTAGGGGAATGAATGGCAACCAATATCCTTGTAATAGGAAAGTATAACAGACGGCGATTAATAGTCCCCCAAAACTCAAGGCAATCAAGAGTTGTTGTTTCCAGGAGGTGGGAAGCTGACTCAGAAGTCCTCCTATTAATGCAGTTCCCCATAAGAGCAATAATTGAATTGGAAAGGTAATAAATCGTAAGTAGGGACGGTCATCAAGTGCGGTTCTCAGGAGATTACTAATTTGTTGTGCTTGTAATAAAATTCCTGGTATTTGGACACCGTAGGGGGTTGGGTAAAATTTGGCATTTTCGTGATTTACTCCAATAATGACTAGACGGTTTTCGATATACTGGGAGGGAACAGAATCACTGAGAATATCGGTAATACTAACTCGTTCTACAAAGTCCACAGGAGATTGATGGGAGTGATAATTTAATAAGATTTGATGTCCCCAAGTATCAGCTTGTTGATAGACCCCTTGGGGTGCAGTGAGAATGGGAATTTCTAAGTTATCTAATTGTAAGTTATCTTCTTGATTAACGGTGACATTAATTCCTTCTGCTTCTAGATAAAGTTGCGCCATTTTAAGACCAAAGGACTGTTCAGCGTGACAGTTAGAATGGAGTGGAGGATTTGTTAATAAGAGTTGGCGACGCACTACTTGATCTGGATCGGGAATTACATTATCAAAAGTCTGCCGTTTGAGGGGGAATGCTTGGGGCGGTAAATATCCTTTACTATCTTTGTCTCCTACGGTGCAAATTCCTTGTATTTTGGAGTTATTTTTGATATAATTATTGAGTGCTTTTAGTTTAATATCGAACCGACCATCTCTGAGTAAAAATAAACCAATGGCTCGCGGATTAGCGGTATTTATTTTTTTTAAAAGTTCGTAAAGTATATCATCATCAATTGATCCCTCTCGTTGAGGTTTAAATAAGTTTAAGTCTCGGTCAGTGATTTCGACGACAAGAAGGCGAGTTTCTAAGGTTTCTGGGGGTTGGAAGCGGACTAAATAATCGTAGGCTTTCCATTCTGCGAGTTGTAAAAAACCGAGCGATCGCACCCCTAAAACCCCCAAAGTTGCGATTAAACTAGACAGCACAATTCCTCCCCACTGAATGGGGTTAGGAGTCTCAATGGGGTGAGGAACAGGAGGAACAATGGGAGCAGTTTCGACAGTCCAGCTAGGGGGAATTGCGCTAGGATTTTGACAAATCACGGGAAGCCAACTGGCACAAGGAAATTGATATTCTAGTTCATCATATAACCGTTGTCTGGCCTCACGAACTGCTAAATAAAAAGATTGACCTTGAGCAAAATTTGTGAGAAAATAACGTAAGAATTGTTGAGCCACTTGATCGGGAACTAATTCCCGCATGACAATCATTTGCGGGATAAGTAAATCATCTAATTTTTGAGAGAGTCCTAACCCATCACAGGAGTTAAAGATGGCTAATTGGAGTCCGCGATCGCAAGCCTTTTTTAACCCATACCAAAGCTCATCAATCGTTAAACATTCATCGGGATTAATATAAATCACTCCCGTTTCTCCTTGGGTTTCACTATGACCCGCAAAAAAGATAATATCCCAAGACTGCTCCCATAATTGATCCGTAATCTCTTGACGTTGGGGTTGCACCAAAAAAACCGGATCAGCATGGGGTAACTGATTTAATAATTTTCGGTCTTTCTCCGTATCAATCCCTTGATCATGACCTAAAATCACTAAAATTTTAATAAGAGAGGGAGAAGAAACCGGAGGAGTAAGAGGTTGAGACTCTAGAGAGCAAAAAGAGGGTTCAACCAGAGAATATTGCTGAAAAATCTCCCATTCTTGCCAAGGGAGTTTCCGCAACTGCAAATTATCCGTACAAATCCAAAAGCGCACCGCCTCAGTGGGGTCTAGCTGCTCTCGTAAGCGACGATCAATGGGTCGAAAGGTCTCACAATCCAACCATTCTTCTAACTGCTCACAAAGCCGTTTAGCGGACTGCTGACAGACCTTTATTTTTTGATTAATCGACCCCTTATGAATCACTTTTTTCGGTTTAATCCGCCACGTCCAACGATAGGGGGCCCCTAAAGTACGATAGTTTTCCTGCCAATGATAGTGTAAACATTGTTCTAACTCAGGATTCGGCGGCAGTGACCCTTTAATTTTCAAGGAATTAGACTGGGGAGAAGAATAAATTTCAAGGGTCACTCGTACCCCAGTCGTCAAGTTTCCGTCTAGTTCTAATAACACTCGTTTAGTCATCAACTTACAGTCATCCGTAATGCGTTATTTCTGATTCTTTGAATCCCACAATCAACAAACCCCTAAATTTCAAAATGTTCAGTCACACTAAAATCTCCTAAATGGACTTGTACCGTAAACCGTTCACCAGAATTTCCCGTAAATTGAAATTCTAACCCCTCCGAATGTCTGGCCTCCGCTTGCATCACCCGTTGGCCTTGATCATCTAATAAATGGAGTTGTAACTTTTCGGGTAAATAGGTTTGGGTTTGTTGGGGTAACACTTGTACCCAAATTTCCATATCTTCTTCCTCACTCGGTTGGAGACCGACACATAAAGCGACTTTTTCTTCTCCCTGAGTGAGATTCAACCACTTTCCCCGTTGTACCTTAGTTGCTTCTGGAGTAGCAACCGAGGACACACTCCGAAAACTCATCGCAAGTTCACTGGGTTGGGGAATAAATAGATGTTCTAAGGTTTGCCACCCTTGCTCCATCTGCTGATTAAACCAATTTTGTAATTGAACCATTGGCGAAGTTTGACCTACTATATCTAAACAATGCTCGAAGGGGGAAAAAAAAGCAAGGGGAATCCACTCTTGTTTTACTTTTTCTGTAAAACCTAAAAGTTTGGCTTCGGTCAAATCTCGATTAAACTGAACTGCACAATACCCGATACGATTATCCCATACCTCTGGCGGAATATAACAATGTTCTGCTTCCGGTAAAACGGGACGACATTCTAATCTTCGATCATCCTTTAAGACCAAAGTAGCGACATCAGCAAGGGTTTGATCAATGACCTCCAAACTATCACTTTTTGTCTGATGAACCGGAATATCGAGACTCTCTAAATAGACTCGGACGACTTCCACCGCTAAAGTATTAAGATAGACTTGTCTGAGCTTCCGGGACTCCGTTTGTTTTTGAGCCAACCGTTGTGCTTTTTGGTGGAAATTTCGAGTGATTGGCAACGTTAAGGGGGACAGAGTTTTAGAGTTTTTCATGGTTTTAAAGGAATTAGGCTAAATAGTCGTGGATTTTAGGGGAAAAACGGGTTAAATTGCGTTGGTAAAAACTACTAATTGTGGAAACTTTGAGATTGAGTTCTTCCGCAATTTCTTGCCAAGTATAACCTTCTACAATTTTCAGTGCGATAAACTGGAAATTCGCTGTCGGGTTTTGACAAGTGTAGGTACTCACAAAGAGTCCTTCGGGGTCTTCCTGTAAACATTCGACAATATCCTTGGCCTCAATCTTCACCGTGTCCTCTTCCTTGGGAATAGGGTTCATGGTTTCTAGATCGTCCAGTGTGAACGGAACAGTTTTTGACCAATTTTTTCCCGATAATTCTCGAATTGCGTCAGGAAATCGTCGTTGTAGGAGAAAGTTGACCCATTGCAACACCTCTCCTCGATGGGGATCATAGGTATCTAATTTGCGGTAGATATATCCAAATAACTGTTGGATAGCGATCCCATAGATTTCGTCATAGGACGCTTGAAATTGGGGAGGGACCGGAGGCCGGGTTAAACGACCACTCTGTTGGATTTCTCGCAACAGTCGATCTACCGCTTTCCGACGAGGGAGGGAGTCAGGAGGATGGGTTTGGGCCGCGATCGCAAGTTTTTTCAGTCTGTCTTCAAGATCACACATTCTGCAATGGAAACGTAACCGGTTATCTGTATCCAGCAGAAGGGGTGAACAAACCTCCCTTCTATCTTGTTCTCTGCGTATCCCCCTCGGTTTTACGCAGCCTCCCCCAATTTGTTACAAAACATTAAATTTTCCTCCTCCCTGCGTAAAAACCCCCCTCAATCCCAGAGAACCCAATGAGGAGGTAGGAGAGGAAGGGGTTTACTCCTCTGAACCGTTCCTGCATCTCCATTGTGGTGATCCCTCTAATCGGAGTCTCAAAATCATGTAATTCTCAAGTACCAGTTTAATTTTTTGCTCTGATTGTATTAACTAATGAGAGCGATTTTGTCGTTTTTATACATAATTTGAAAATTGAAATTTTGACAAAAGTTTTTTAAAGATTCTGTAAAGTTACGCCAAAGTGCTGTTGTAATTCAGTCAAATCTTTTAAAATCTTCCTAACGGTAAAAAACAACTATCCCAACACCGCATCTGCCGAGGAAACATGAAACATTTCACAAAAACAGGTCTGAGTACCCTCTTAACTACCCTTGGACTCCTGACAATTCCCTTTACAACCCCTGCCTTTGCCTCGTTTTTTCATAACGATTGGTATTACTCCATTGATCCGAGTTATGACAGTATTGCCAGTAACGGGAGTGGTGGACTTGATGTAGGAGGTTCAATTTATGAAATTTATGGAATGGCGATTAAAGAGAACGTAGAAACTAATACTATTTGGGTCGGATTGAATTCTAATCTACCGATAACAGGACGTTCTGTCCCAACATATATTAATGGAATGGAAATTCCTGATAATAATATTGGTTGGGGAGATATGTTTTTTGACTTTTCTGGAACAGGAAATTTTCAGCAATCAATTGATACAGGACAAATGTGTGGTGTTCGCTTTGCGAATACCAATGATTCTGGAGTAGATAGTGGAGTATATTGTGGGATGAGTGCTTCAAGTGTAGTCAGTGAAAATGCAGGATATTGGAACTTGAATGCTCATAATAATGAAATCGTCAACAATGTCGGACAGAATGCGTGGATGGGAGATAAACGATGGAATGATGATTATTATGCCCCCTATACTGGATCAGGTTATAAAATGCCTAATATTCTGACTTCGGACAATCAAGAGGAACATAAAGTAGGTGAAGGTGATGTTACTATTCGCTCCCAAGCAGAACTAGAAGAAGAAGGGTTTGAAACAGATCAGTTTTTTGGAGAAGGGGATAATATTTTTGGATTTAGTTTCCAGAAACCGTTAGAAATGGCTGGTGATTTTATTGCCACAGCTATTCAAGAATGCTTAAATGACGGGATGGCCTTATTAGGGAATTTTACATCTTCTAACTCTGATTCTGGAGGTGATTCTGGAGGTGATACCGGAGATGATAACGCAGGTGATACCGGAGATGATACCGGAGACAACATTGGAGGTAATACAGGAGATGGATGTGCAGCAACGTTATCTCAACTAGAAGCACTTGCACCGGATACCGTGGATGGAGAGTGGAAAATCTTTTATGATGCGTTAAGTCATCAATGGTATGATCCCCCTGCTTATTCCGGTTATACCTTTACCACCACCGGAGGAACAACATTTACACAAATCGAAAATTTTCCCTGTGGTATTTCTGCTGATGATTCTTTTACAGTGAAAGTAGGAGATAAGGATTTTGGCCCTTATCAACCTGGAGACAGTTTAGACTTTACAGCGTTTGCTAGTATGGGTATTACCGAATTTGATCTTATTTTCCCTTGGAAAGACCCCGCAGAAACTGACCCTCCTTTTGCACTACAACTAGCGTTGAACGACGAATTAGGGAGTTTTAAAATGCGTCCTATCGAAGTAGTACAGGATGTTCCCGAACCCGGTGCAACAGTAGGACTCTTGTTATTTGGTCTCCTAGGATTAAAACTACGCAAAAAATCCCATTAGCTACACCAAGGGTTAAAACCCTTGGCTAATAGCTAAAGTCGGCTCAAGCCGACTCAATTTCCTCGCCTGTTCTTTGTGGGTTTTCCTGTGGTTGACTCAACCCGTTTTAACGGGTTTTCACTATGAGCCTTGGGTTTGAACCCAAGGCTCATGGAAACCCATAAACAATAGGGACAAAAAATTCTCCCTCTCTCCTTAAAACAAGGGATAACAATCCAATAGCGTCGCTTCTGTCACAGGAAAATTCTCCTCAAACCTCCCTCTCCCGTCACCCGAAGACCATTGCGACTCCTCCTCCGTAACACTCCCCCAAGGAACATAAACCGATCCCCCTTGGAGTGCATCCGACGGACTAGGGGGAAGTCCTCCTCGTCCCGTCACATAAAACTCACTCCGTTTCATCTCTGAATGATTCCCCTGTCCAGGAGTGCGACATCCGGCTGCTAAACTAGGAGGAGCAAAGCGATCGCTCAACGGAATATCCGGTTGATAATTCCCCGCATTCACCGTCACCGTCCCATCAATCCCCAACCGAGAACTTGCACTCAAATCACTCTCCAGAGTCCGCACCAACCGACCCGGGTTACTAAACCCAAAAATCCCCTTGGCCGTCACAAAAATACTTCCCCCTCGTCCTGCAATGGCCGTCGCTGCAATATCGCTATTTTCAGACAACACCGCAACCACAAACCCCCCCGCATCAATGGTAATATTCCCACCATTCCCCGTCCCCAGAGCTTCCGTCAAAATATTACTGTTGTAACGGAGTAACAAATTCTCCGCCACCTGTAACTCAATATTTCCCCCTTCTCCCGAAATCGTTCGCGCAGTCAAATTTCCCTGTTGATTCAAAAAAATCGACCTGCTACTAATCAACAAATCCCCTGCACGTCCCGTCCCCTCTCCACTAACCGTAATTTCTCCCCCATTCTGCACCGTCAAATCTCCCGTCCTTAACTCAATCCCCCGTGCATCCCCACTCCCTAAACTCTCAAAAAAC
>NZ_JAQMSD010000302.1 GCF_028330525.1 Spirulina sp. CS-785/01 | reverse complement strand
TCTTCTTGTTGCTGATTTTGGGGTTGTGGGTTGGAGGGGGTGGGACTGGGAGAGGGGGGGTTTGGGACACTGAGAGTGGTGGGACAGTTGTCTCGGTTGTAGTTGAAATTAACGGTGATGCGGTAGGGGGTGGGTTGTTCGACAGAAAAGGAGAGTCCTTGAAGTTGCGATCGCGCTTGTCGATCAAAAATCCAATACCCTGAACTCTGTAACCGACGAATATTCCCTAACCCCCCATTGGGTTGCGCGATCGCACCATACATCACCCGTCCCGACAACTTCCGCAAACAAGCATCTTCCGGATAATTCCCCGTAATCGACCGACTCCGGGGTTCAGCTTGACTCTGATTCGCTAACCAACGACGCTCATTTTCCTGCACCTCCTCCGGACTCGTATCTTCATCTCGACGACGCAAATCTTCCTGTAAAGGAAGAACCTCCTCCTCTGCGGTACGTCGTGCTAACAACTCCTCCTCAGACAAAAGAGGGCGATTATCCGAGTCTGAAATCGGAGAGGGGTCAGCATCCGGGGTTTCTCTCTCCTCCCTCTCCCGTTGCAGAGTCGGGGAGGCCACCCCAATCCGCGTATCTTCGGGAAGACGCGGTAATAAATCCGCCGGATTATCAGGATTTTCCAACTCAAAACGGTTGGTTTTATCAATACCAAAAATCGAGGGAGTGCGATTTTGAGGGGACGGAGTAGAGGTTTGAGGGGGTAAACGTCGGGCCCTTTGGCCCACAGACCGACGAGGAGCAGAAGGCCGAATCACCGTACGACTGCGATCGGGACGGGGGGGTAAATTAGGCGACGGTTCTACCGTAGGATAAGGATAGGCTTCATTGGGATTAGACCGACTAATTCTCGTATCAGGACGAGAAGGAAGATTAGGAGGTAAATCGGTCGTCGTCTCCGGAGAAGAAGACGGAGGAATTGTCACCGTTGCATCGGGGAGATTAGTCGGAAAATCCGGTAAATCGGCAATGGGAGGAGGAGATAAATCCGGTAAACGACCTAATTCTGCTTGAGACAGTTCGATCACTTGCACATTTTGAGGACGACCTTCACCCATCCCCACTTCAACCTCTGGGGCAAAATAGGGTAAAGTCGGGAGAGCGACCCCCACCACCGCATGAAGACTCACCGACGCAAAGGCCGCAATGGTCGTAGGGTGGCGAATTTGAGTAAAAAAGGCTTCGCGGAAAAGTTGCCAAGACATGGTTGGTCAGGGTTGCACGTGAATGATCAAAATGGAGAAGTAGCTTAATTTTAGCGTAGGGGAATTTTGCAGATCGGCATAAATTTGCTGTTCCGGCCAAGTCACCCGTTCTACCACCCAACTCCGTTCCAAAACCCCCCGTTTCTGGAGTATCGGCCAGATTTGGTCATACACCGACGCAACTTTTAATAACACCACCACCTCTGCCCAGTCTAACGCCCGTTCTAAATCGTGGACAGTATAAAGGGCTGGCAAAATCACCAAACGCTGTTTTTGCACCGTCAGGGGAATGCCTAACAAGGCCGTGGCCGCAGCAGGAGACGACACCCCAGGAACAATTTCAATTTTGACCTGGGGATGGTGCTGGTGTAGGGTTTGGGCCAGATAGGTAAAGGTACTATAAAAACTCACATCCCCTTCACAAGCAAAAGCCACCGTTTTCCCCTGTTGTAACACCCGCCAAACCCTCTCTGCGGCCTTCTCCCAGGCTTGGGTTAAGGTGACATTATCCTGCACATAGGGAAAATCTAGGGCTAATGTGGCTTGTTGGTTTTGTACCCAAGGGGCGATAATTTGTTCAGCCATTCCCGCCTTCCCCTTAATGCCTGCGGGAAAGGCCACTACATCGGCCTGTTGTAAATAGCGTAATCCCTTCACGGTGATTAATTCAGGATCACCAGTACCGACACTAATTCCGTAGAGCGTTCCGAGTTGCAATGCTTTTACAATAAATATTTTAAGTCTTTCACCAAGATAGCGGATGTGATGGTTGTACCGACAGTTATTGTGCCAGGATATTTTGCGAGAGGAACAGAATACACCGGGTTAGCGGCGATTTTGCGAGAGAAAGGCATTCCTGTGTCTATTGTGCCACTGAGGAAGCGTGATTGGATTCCCACCATCGGAGGCCGTTCTATTGTGCCGATTTTGCGGTTGTTGGACAAAACGGTAAAACAAGCCCTAGCCGAGCATAACGCAGAACAGGTGAATCTGGTGGGACATTCGGCGGGGGGTTGGATATCGCGCATTTATTTGGGGGAAAAACCTTATACGATACATGGGGATGTGACGGAGGATGAGGGGGTTTGGCATGGACGGGAACGCACGGCCAAGTTAATCTGTTTAGGGACTCCTCAAACCAGTCAAGAACGTTGGACGAAGCGGAATTTGGATTTTGTTAACCAGTCCTATCCGGGGGCTTTTTATCCCCAAGTGAAGTATGTTTGTGTGGCGGGTAAGGCGGTTTATGGTCAACGTCGTTTGGGTAGTTGGTTGGCTTATAGTAGTTATGAAATTACTTGTGGAGTGGGGAATTGTTGGGGGGATGGCATTACCCCGATTGTAGCGGCCCATTTAGAAGGGGCTGAAAATCTTACTCTGGAGGGGGTTTATCATTCTCCTCAGTCTCCAGGAAAATGGTATGGGACGGCGGAGGTGATTGAGGAGTGGGTTGGATATTTGGAGAATTAATAATTAGGGGAACAGAATTCCCTATTCCCTATTCCCTGTTCCCTGTTCCCTTGTTCACAAACAACAAAGAGAAATGGATATTCGAGAAAGTTTTAAAATGGCCTACCGGACTTTAATGTCCAACCGATTACGAACCTCTTTAACTATGTTAGGAATTGTCATTGGTAATGCGTCTGTTATTACCATGATTGGGATTGGACAAGGAGCGCAGAGGTTAGCGTCTAATGAGTTTGAATCCCTAGGCCCGAATACAATTTTTATTACACCGGGTTCAGAAGAAGCACAACGCACCACTTTTGATTTACCCAAAACGTTAGTATTAGAAGATGCCGAGGCGATTGCTAAACAAGTGCCTAGTGTGGAAGCGGTTGCCCCACAAATTACGCAACAAAGGGTTGTCACCTATCAAAATAAAAATAGTCAAATTCAGACAATTGGAGCAACGCCAGAGTTTTTAGGAGTTCGAGATTTTGAGGTAGATAAAGGGCGTTTTATTACAGATCAAGACTTACAAAGGAATGCTAGAGTTTTAGTATTGGGATCGGAAAGGGCGGACAAGTTTTTTGGTTCAAGGAATCCCATTGGAGAGGACGTTCGAGTGGGGAATATTAGCTTTGAAGTGGTTGGGGTACTAGAAGCAAAAGGGGCGTTTTTAGGGACAAATCAGGATGATGTGGTGTATGTTCCTTTAACCACAATGGCCAATCAATTGGTGGGAAGAACGTCTCCTTATGGCACAGAGGTGACGTTTATTTCCGTTTCGGCGAAAAATGAAGAGCGTATTAGTGCGGCGGCGTTTCAGATTACTAATTTATTACGACAACGCCATCAAATTACGGGGGCTGATGATTTTAGTGTACAGTCTCAGCAAGATATTTTAGATATTGTGGGTAGAGTGACCGATGGTTTAACGATTTTATTAACTGCGATCGCAGCTATTTCTTTACTGGTTGGCGGTATTGGTGTGATGAATATTATGCTAGTCTCTGTGTCGGAACGGACCCAAGAAATTGGCCTACGAAAAGCATTAGGGGCAAAAGAAGGGGATATTCTCAGCCAATTTTTAGTCGAGGCTACCATTGTGTCGGTAATTGGTGGCATAGTAGGGATAGGAATTGGGGTTTCTGGAATTACGGTGATCAGCCTCACCACCCCTCTCGCGTCGTCGGTGTCTCCCATGGCGGTGACGCTGGCCGTGAGTGTTTCAGGAGGTATTGGTTTAATCTTTGGGGTATTACCTGCAAGACGTGCCGCTAAACTAGACCCCATTGTTGCTTTACGAAGATTGTAATGGATTATTGATTACTGTTAAAAATGCAGCCCTCACCCCCCTACCCCCTCTCCCACCTTGGGCGAGGGGGAGTAGGTGTCTCTTACTGATTTGCACGTCACTATATGTGATATTAGGGAATAGGGAACAGGCAACAGGAAACAAGAGATTAGAGTATTTTTGGCTCACTTGAAGAAACCCAGTTTAAAAGTGTTTTAGCTTATGCAAGGAGATACGATCGCGGCAATTGCTTCGGCCATTGTCCCTAATCAAGGCAGTATTGGGATAGTACGGGTATCGGGACCTGAAGCGGTGTCCATTGCCCACAAATTATTTTCTGCCCCAGGACAACAACCTTGGGAGAGTCACCGTATTCTCTACGGTACAGTACGCCACCCCCAAACCCAAGCCCAGGTTGATGAAGCCCTTTTACTCCTCATGTTAGCCCCTCGTTCTTTTACGAAGGAGGATGTGGTTGAGTTTCATTGTCATGGGGGGATGATTCCGGTTCAACAAGTCTTGCAATTGTGTATTGAAGCGGGGGCCCGACTAGCCCAACCGGGGGAATTTACGCTGCGGGCTTTTCTCAATGGTAGAATCGACTTGACCCAAGCGGAGAGTGTGGCGGATTTAGTGGGGGCGAGATCACCACAAGCGGCACAAGTTGCGCTGTCTGGCCTCCAAGGGAAGTTAGCCAAACCCATCCAACAATTACGGCAAACTTGCCTGGATATTCTTGCGGAAGTGGAAGCGAGAATTGATTTTGAGGATGATCTTCCCCCTCTGGATGAACCACAAATTCGGCAAGAGTTACAGGAGGTTTTAACCCAAGTTGAGCAAATTTTGACCACCGCAGATCGAGGCGAATTGTTGCGGAGTGGGGTTAAAGTGGCCATTGTGGGGCAACCGAATGTGGGGAAATCTAGTTTACTCAATGCTTGGAGTCGCAGCGATCGCGCCATTGTCACCGAGTTACCAGGGACCACCCGAGACGTGGTAGAATCCAACCTCAATGTGGGGGGAATTCCTATTCAAATCCTCGATACGGCAGGAATTCGGGACACTAGCGATACGGTAGAACAAATTGGCGTTGCGCGATCGCGCCAAGCGGCCCAAAATGCCGATCTCATCCTCCTCACCCTCGATGCAACCCAAGGATGGACCGCAGCAGAAGCCGAAATTTATCACCATGTCCAACAGCGGCCCCTCATTTTAGTCATCAACAAAATTGATCTGGCCGCTCCCGACAGTATCCCTTATCAAGATCAATACCCTGTTGTTTATACCTCAGCCTCTCACCAACAGGGCATTGATCAACTCGAAAACGCCATCCTAGACTTATTAAATACCGGGCAATTAAACGCCGCCAACCTCGATATTGCCATCAACCAACGGCAAGCGGCCACCCTAACTCAAGCGAAACTAGCCCTAGAACAAGTGCAAGAAACCATCAACAATAATCTTCCCCTAGACTTTTGGACTATTGACCTCCGCAGCGCAATTCACGCTTTGGGAACAATTACCGGAGAAGATGTCACAGAGTCCGTTTTAGATAAAATTTTCAGTCGCTTTTGTATTGGTAAGTAGGGTTAGGTAATTGGTCATTGGTAATTGGTAATTGTAAGCGAACCATTATCAACTCTCAACTATCCATTATCAACCCTCAACTCTCAACTATCCACAGGTGCGACTCGTTCCATTTTTGCACCGAGTTCTAATAATTTTTGCTCCAATTTCTCGTATCCTCGGTCCAAATGATGTAACCCTTTCACCAAAGTTTCTCCTTCCGCCGCTAACCCGGCTAAAACCAGCGCAGCAGAAGCGCGTAAGTCTGTGGCCATCACAGGTGCGCCCGACAACATGGGGACTCCTTTAATAATGGCATTTTGTCCTTTGATGCGGATATCGGCACCCATGCGAACCAACTCCGCCACATGACGCATCCGGTTTTCAAACACCGTTTCTGTGATCACACCATTCCCTTCACTCAGCGTCATTAAGGCCATAAACTGGGCTTGCATATCCGTGGGAAAGCCAGGATACGGTAAGGTTTCAATATCCGTTGCTCGGAGGGGTTTAGGGATGACTCGTAGGCGGTTTAAGTCCTCCTGAATGACTTCTGGCCCCATTTCTTGTAATTTAGCGATAACCGGGCCAATATGGTCAGGAATGACAGGAGCGAGGCTAATTTCTGAGCCTGTAATTGCCCCAGCAATTAAGAATGTTCCCACTTCGATGCGATCGGGAATAATAGAATAGTCGGTGGTGTGTAAACTGGGGACTCCCACAATGGTAATAGTGTTTGTCCCGGCCCCACGAATTTTCGCCCCCATTGCTCGGCAAAAATTGGCTAAGTCCGCCACTTCTGGCTCTTGGGCCGCATTTTCAATAACACTTTCCCCTTCCGCTAACGTGGCCGCCATCATCAGGGTTTCCGTAGCCCCAACACTAGGATAGTCCAGATACATTTTTGCCCCTCTGAGCTTACCCCCCCGTCCTTGCACATCCGCGTAAACGATACCATGCTCAATGCGGACTTGTGCGCCTAGGGCTTGCAGTCCTCGCACATGAAGATCAACGGGACGGGCCCCAATGGCACATCCACCTGGTAAGGGGACGCGAGCAACCCCTAAACGGGCAAGTAAGGGACCGATAACGAAGAAACTCGCCCGCAGTTGAGACACTAACTCATAGGGAGCTTTGGAGGTGGTGAGGTTACTGGCATCAATTTCAATACTGTTTCCCTGTTGCGAAATACCTACGCCGAGAGCTTTCAACACTTGGCTCATGCGGCGAATATCAACCAGGTTGGGGACGTTGTTGAGACGACATTGCTGAGGACAAAGCAATGCACCGGCCATGAGGGCTAAAGCGGAGTTTTTCGCGCCACTGATGGTGACATGACCGGATAAGGGGTGTTTCCCCCAAATGCGGAGGGACTCCATTTCGCCTTCGGGGACGGTGGTTTTGGACTGAGGACTGGCTGAGAGATGAATGGCTTGGTTTTCCACAATCAATTAGGATTTACTAACGTTTATCGGTGTAATTTTTCGTTCTGATTGTACCTGAAAGAGTCCAAATGTCTAGGTATTTATCTAGGTTTCTGGAATTTAGCTCAAAGTTTTGGGCAAAATAGCGGATGTTGTTAGATTTTTTGGGGTTAAGCTCTCTCAGGAGAGAACAAGCGAATGATTTTGGCTCTTTTTCCCCCCTTGGGAAAAGTTTTTCCGGATGAGTTGCTCAATTTGTGATTTTCTGTAATAATAGTAAATTGCATTGCTTTTAAGCGGAACTGGCGGAATTGGTAGACGCGCTAGATTCAGGTTCTAGTGGGAGTTTATCCTGTGCGAGTTCAAGTCTCGCGTTCCGCATTTGATTTATTCTAGGGTGAAATCTCTAGACTGTATAGTAATTTCTCTGGGTAGAGCATTGTCGGTTCGGCCAATGTTGTACTTTCTGACTCGGTTGTGGGGGGTCGCATTTATGGTGATTACCAGTTTGCAAAATCCTCTGGTGAAGCGGTTGCGTAAGTTGCGCCAGTTGAAGGGGCGAAAAGCGCAGTTGCTCTATTTGTTGGAGGGAACAAATTTAGTGGAGGCTGTTTGCGCGGGGGAATATTTTTTAGAGACGGTTTGTTGTACGGAGGAGTGGCGGGGGCGGTATCCTCAGTTATGGGAGGCGGCCACGGCTTTGGCCGAACGGAGTGAAGTGGTTGCACCGACGGTGTTAGAGGCGATTGCAACAACGGTTCATCCGGATGGGGTAATTGCGACGCTTTCCCAAGCTAATTTGCCCTTAGCACCGCCGAAACAGCTATCTTTGGGGTTAGTTTTAGAACGAGTGCAAGACCCCGGTAATTTAGGCACAATGGTACGAACGGCGGTTGCTGCGGGGGTGGAGGGGTTATGGTTGAGCCAGGATAGTGTAGAGTTAGGCAATCCTAAGTTATTACGGGCTTCTGTGGGGGCTTGGTTTGGTTTGGGAATGGGGGTGGGTGAGGATTTAGCGGCGGTGGTGCGGCAGTATCAAGGGCAAGGGTTACGTGCGATCGCAACCTCTCCCACGGCTTCCAAAACCTACTGGGAGATGGACTGGACCCAACCCAGTCTCATTTTACTCGGCAATGAGGCCGCTGGACTCTCCCAAGAGTTACTGGCGGTGGCTGATGAACAGGTGAGTATTCCTCTTAATTCTGGGGTAGAATCGTTAAATGTTGCGATCGCAACCGCCCTCCTCCTCTACGAAGCGAAACGACAACGACAGGGCTATTAATCTTCATCTGAGTCTTCTAACCAGGCTTCAAAGTCTTCTTTTTCCTTCTCCCAAGCGGTTTTCTGAGTTTTTTTAGGGGCAGGAGGGTTCGAGGTCGTTTTTTGAGTAGGTTGAGGCCGGGTGTCCCCTCCGAGTAACTCATGTAACTCCTCTAGGGATTTTTCAAACTCCTGAGCAGCTAAACGACGTTCTGATTCATTGGAGTGCGTCATTGCTTTCCATTCATTAAGCGGACTCTAACCCTATTTTAGAGGGTTCTTTTTGCTCTATCCGGAGAGAAGGGGGGAGAGAAGGGTTGAGGGTTGAGGGTTGAACCACAAAGACACAAAGAACACAAAGGAAAGATCACGGAGAGGGGAGGGCGCGATTTTGTTATTGTTAGGGGTGAGACTTGCTTTGGGAACGGCTCTTGGCGTAGTTTGAATAAGGGTTCTTGGTCTCATCCACCCATTACCAATTACCCGTTACCCATTACCCATCACCCATCACCTAAACCAAAATGTCTAACGCTCAAAAGATTAATCAAGCCGTTGCTAAACTTTACGATACTTATCCTTTTCCTCCTGATCCCCTCTTGGATGAACCCCCACCGGGTTATAACTGGCGATGGAATTGGACGGCGGCTTATAATTTTTGTACGGGACGTAAACCGGAACGGCAGGATGTTCGGATTTTAGATGCAGGTTGTGGGACGGGGGTGGGGACTGAGTATTTAGTCCACCTGAACCCTCAAGCAACAGTGACGGGGATTGATATTAGTGAAGGGGCGTTAGAGGTGGCTAGGGAACGCTGTCGTCGGTCTGGGGCGGATCGTGCTACTTTTTATCAAATGACCCTGGAGGAGGCGGAAACGCAGCTAGAGGGGGAGTTTCAGTTGATTAATTGTGTGGGGGTGTTGCATCATCTCCCTGATCCGGTGAAGGGGATTCTCCCTTTGGCGAAGAAGTTGGCCTCTGGGGGGTTGTTGCATATTTTTGTGTATGCGGAGTTGGGCCGGTGGGAGGTGCAGTTAATGCAGGAAGCGATCGCGCTTTTACAACAAGACCGACGGGGGGATTATACGGATGGGGTGAAGGTGGGACGGGAGTTGTTTTCGACTCTCCCGGAGCAGAATCCTTTGGTCCAACGGGAAAAGGAACGTTGGTCTTTGGAAAATCAGAGGGATGAATGTTTTGCGGATATGTATGTTCACCCCCAAGAGGTGGATTACAATATTAAGACGCTGTTTGAGTTAATTGATGCGTCGGGGTTGGAGTTTGTTGGCTTTTCTAATCCCCAATTTTGGCAGTTAGAACGGTTGGTTGGTCAGTCTCGGGAGTTAATTGAACGGGGGAAAGGTTTATCAGATCGGGATTATTATCGTCTGGTGGAATTACTTGATCCTAAGTCTGTTACCCATTATGAGTTTTTCTTGGCGAAACCGCCTTTATCAAGCAGTGATTGGACGAGCGATCGCGCTTTTCTCCAAGGGATTCCTGAACTCCATCCCTGCATCGACGGTTGGGAAAGTCGCTGTCTTTTTAATTACAATTACGAAATTGTAAATTTATCTGAAACAGAGTTTACTTTTATGCAAAAATGTGCAGCGAATCCTGAGAAAACGGTAGAGATGTTATTAGAGGAATCTGGACTGGAGTTAGAACAAGCCAGAAATTTACATCAGCAACAATTAATTGTTTTAAGATGAGTTTTAGATATTGTTAAACTGAAATTGTGTTAAAACTTCCCCATCTTCCGATTAGGGAACAGGAAACAGGGAACAGGGAACAGGGAACAGTTGGTTCTTTGTCCTTCCCCATCTCCCCCACCTTCCCCATCTCCTCCATCTCAATTCTTCATTCTCAAAATTAACGTAATAACCCCTGCTGTCCGACTAAAATTTCTCGTAAGAGGGAAATAATCCCCACCCAGATAATGGGGGAAATGTCTACTCCACCGAGGGGAGGGATAATTTTACGGGTAGGACTGAGGAAAGGTTCAGTGGGAAGCGCGATCGCGTTTAACGGAAACCGATTTAACTCCACTTGGGGATACCAACTCAAGACAATCCGCAAAATAAATAAAAAGATCATCAGTCCTAATAACAGACTGACCCCTAAATTTGTCCAATCCATAGCCGTCATAAGCTCGTAAACTTTAAGTTTTATAACATCTTATTATCTAGTGTAACGTTTATGAGTTAGCTTGCGAACTGGACAGGGGACGGCCATCTCCCATTGTTTCAGTCTTGGCACAGGTCGTGGCCATAACGTAATATAATAGTCCCTGAGAATCCCTTAATTTCTCGTTAATTAACGTTTCAGTGTGTAAACCGCTAGTCTGTAAACAAGTAGTCTGTAAACAAGGTTAAAAAACAATGACACCCTCTTTAGCCAATTTCCTTTTAAGTCTCGCTGTGGGAGCAGTCGTAGTCGTTATTCCTATTGTTGTTGCGCTGGTCTTTATCAGTCAACAGGACAAAGTAACCCGTTCTTAAACGGTGGACAATCCTGCAAACCTCAGTATTACGAGGGATTCTCGTGGTACTGGGGTTTTGTGTACCTTGCTTTTCAAGCGGAAGTTGTAGAACAATAGGGAGATGGAGTCGTTATCCTAGAGATAGGACAATAGAGAACGGACGGATCACAGCGAGCAAAACAGCAATGGTCAACTTTGGATGGAACTCAGCTAGTTTATTAGGTATTTTCTTATGCGTTGCCGGGGCGGGACTTTACTTTGTACGCACCGTCCGTCCTGAATTATCGAGGGATTATGATATTTTTTTCTCAGCAGTGGGGTTAGTCTGCGGGTTTATCCTGCTGTTTTATGGATGGCGACTTGAACCGATTTTGCAGTTTACCCAGTTTTTACTGGCGGCCTCAACGTTATTTTTTGCCTTTGAAACCTTGCGCTTGCGGGGAATGGCCACAGAACAGGCGAAACGGAGTACCCCCATTGTAGATGACGATCGCCCGGTGAGTCGGTCTTATCAGGCGTATCGAGAGCCAGAGTATGATGAACTTGAACCCTACGAGGAACAGCGTTACAACCGTCGCCAACTGAGGGGGACTGAATACGAATCTGAACCCCGTCGCAGTCGGAAAACCCGCAGTAGTGATCCCCCCACCGAACGCAGCGAACGACGCACCCGGCCTTCTTCTCGGTCTTCTAGTTCTCGTCGTTCGGGGTATAGTGAGGCAGATCGGTATAGCGATCGCTACGATGAATGGGAAGACGATTGGGATAACCCCGCGAACCCCTATAATGAAAGGCGTTCCACCCCTCCCCCTCGTCCCTCTCGGACTCGTCCCGATCCCCGCAACTCTGATCCCCGCACAGAGGAAGATTATCCCCCGACAACAACCTCCCGCAGACGACGGCCTCGGCCCGACAGTAGTCGTCCCTCTGAACCCAGTCGTCGCAGTCCCACACGGGGGTATGAAGATGAAGAACCGGCCCCTTATGTGGATTATGTGGACTATAGCACGGTGGATGAGGAGGACGAGAGCATCTCCTTTGAGAAGGAAGATAACGGGAATCCAAAGCCAGATCGGGAGAATTTTGATCGCCCCGAGGACTCGGATTATCCGGAAGATTATCCAGAGGACTATCCAGAGGACTATCCTGAAGATGAGGAAGACTGGACTCCACCGAGACGAGGCGATCGCTTTGATTACTAAAATTACTATACCGGGGGCATTGTTCCCCCTTATTAGTTAGGGAATGGAGGGAGACCCCATTCCCTATGTCCTGTTCCAGCGTATTCATCTTGCCAGCAATCGGAGATCGCCTAATTCGGGCAAAAATCGGTCAAGGGTGGGGTAGTGTGTCGCGTTCCGTCCACACTATCCTTTTGCGCTGCATTTTTCTGTTCTCCGTAAGTCTTCTCGCTGCCTGTGGCAATCCCGAAGCACAACTGGGCCCCGTCACCCTGAACAGTCGCTACAACGATGAACAACCCGCGATTAGTGGAGATGGTCGCTTAGTGGCCTTTGTCACCAACCGGAAAGGGGGGTCTGAAATTGCCGTTTATGACTTAGATGAGAATAAATTTTTAGACCTACCAGGACTGAATCCGGGGCGGAAATTGGCGCAAAATCCCAGTTTGAGCCGGACAGGGCGATATATTGTCTATGTGGTGAATGAACAAGGACGACCCGCGATCGCGCTTTATGACCAAGCCATCAACCAATCCAAAATCCTCACCACCTCCTACCGCCATTGGATTCGCAATCCCCACATTAGTCCCGATGGTCGTTATGTAACCTTTGAAACCTCCCGTCGGGGACAATGGGACGTAGAAGTGTTTGACCGAGGCCCTGAAGTAGAATTAGATATTGCAGACGGCACACCAATTACCCCTTAACGGATGAGCGAACCCCGAACCAATTATGATAGTCCGTGGAAAGATGCGATCGAAGCACACTTTCCCCAATTTCTCGACTTCTTCTTCCCCCAGATATACAACCTCATTAACTGGGATGTACCACAACCCTATGAATTTCTAGAGTCGGAACTCCAACAACTTGAACCCGACGCAGAAATTGGCACACGCTTTGTCGATAAAATTGTCAAAGTTTGGCTACTCAGTGGAGAACAAGTTTGGGTCTTAATTCACATCGAAGTTCAACAAAAGAGCCGCGGGACTCCCCCACCTCGGAACAGGTGGGGGAGGAAAGCGGGTGAGTCGATACCGCTTCTCCTGCGGAGACGCTGCGCGAACGATGCGGCTGAGACTCACAACCTCTTAGGCTACGCATAGAC
>NZ_JAQMSD010000301.1 GCF_028330525.1 Spirulina sp. CS-785/01 | reverse complement strand
TCTCCCGACTCCCGACTCCCGACTCCCGACTCCCCCATCTCTCAACTATCCACTATCAACTATCAACTCTCTCATCATTGATGATAGGATCGCATTTGCTGTATCTGGTATGGCTAAGGATGGCAGAAACTTTATTTTTTAACGCGCTGCGGGAAGCAACAGACGAAGAAATGGGCCGAGACGACACCGTGTTTGTTCTCGGAGAAGATGTCGGTCACTACGGTGGATCGTACAAGGTTACGAAAGATTTATACAAAAAATACGGAGAACTACGAGTTCTCGACACCCCCATCGCGGAAAATAGCTTTAGTGGGATGGCCATCGGGGCCGCAATGACGGGACTTCGCCCCATTATTGAAGGAATGAATATGGGGTTTCTCTTATTGGCCTTTAACCAAATTGCCAATAATGCCGGAATGCTGCGCTATACCTCTGGCGGAAACTTCAAAATTCCCCTCGTTATTCGGGGACCGGGTGGAGTAGGCCGACAACTAGGGGCCGAACATTCTCAACGACTAGAAGCCTATTTCCATGCGGTTCCCGGCTTAAAAATTGTCACTTGTTCGACTCCCTATAATGCCAAAGGACTGCTCAAGGCCGCCATTCGGGACGACAACCCGGTTTTATTCTTTGAACACGTCCTCCTCTACAATCTCAAGGAAGATTTACCGGATCATGAGTATATCTGTCCGTTAGATCAAGCAGAAATTGTCCGTCCAGGGAAAGATGTCACGATTTTGACCTATTCCCGGATGCGTCATCACTGTCTGCAAGCGATGAAGTTGGTGGAGAAACACGGGTTAGGGTATGACCCGGAGATTATTGATTTAATTTCCCTGAAACCCTTTGATATGGAGACCATTGCGGCTTCTGTGCGGAAAACCCATCGGGTGATTATTGTAGAAGAATGTATGAAAACGGGGGGCATTGCCGCAGAGTTGCTGTCGTTGATTAATGATCAGTTATTTGATGAATTGGATGCCCCGGTCATCCGTTTATCGTCCCAAGATATTCCTACCCCGTACAATGGCAAGTTAGAAAACCTGACCATTATTCAACCGTCCCAAATTGTGGAAGCAATGGAACAGTTGATGACGTTACAGGTTTAAGGAGAGGGTGTTTGTTGTTGGTTATTCGTGACTTGGGAGGGGGATGTCTTGCGGGGGTCGAGACTAGGCAAGATAGTCCCCCTGACAACGAATAACCCAGAACACACCACCCAAAACCCAGAACCGAGAACCCAGAAAAACTTATGCAAAAACACCTATTAACATTAGTGGCAATTTTGGGGTTAGTGATTGTAGCGATCGCGCTTTTAGTGATCTTTCCCCTCAATCAAGGGTTAGACTTGAAAGGTGGGGCCAGACTAACCCTGCAAGTCCAACCCACCGAAGATGTAGAAACCATTGCCCCGGAAAATCTCACCGCCGTCAAACGAGTGATCCAAAACCGGGTCAATGGGTTAGGAGTCGGTGAACCGATTATCCAAACCGTTAATCCGGATAAAGTGGTGGTCCAACTCCCTGGAGTGAGTGACCCAGAACAAGCGGAACGAGTCCTAGGGGAGACGGCCCAACTGGCCTTTCGGAACCAAAAACCCAATACGAGAGACCAATTAGACCGTCTCCTACAACAACGGGAATTAGCCCGACTGCAACTCGAAGACTTACGGACTCAAGAACCCCCCCCCGAAACAGAAGTCCGGGAACTCCAAACCCAACTCCAAGAAATTAATGCCTCGATTCGAGACTTATTTAAACCCACGGAGTTGACCGGAAAATATCTGAGAAATGCGGTGGCCCGACCTGTAGGGAATAGCGACAGTTGGGAAGTGGTCATCTATTTTGACACCGAAGGGGGCGAAAAATTTGCCGAACTCACTGCCAATATTGCTGGAACGGGTCGCGGGATTGGGATTTTCTTAGATGGTCGTTTACTCAGCGCACCTGTGGTGGATGCTATCTATGCTGAGGGGGGCATCTCCGGGGGCAGTGCGTCCATTACAGGCAATTTTGACCTAGAAGGGGCCAATGACCTCGCTATCCAACTCCAAGGGGGTGCTTTGCCTTTCCCGGTGGAGTTGGTGGAAAATCGCACCGTTGGGGCAACGTTGGGCCAAGATAGTGTCAACCGCAGTATTGTGGCGGCGGTTTCCGGTCTGGTGCTGGTGTTACTCTATATGGTGGTCTATTATCGTCTGCCTGGGGTGATTGCCAATGGGTCGCTGTTGATTTATACCATTCTTACTCTCGCTTGTTATGCCTTGGTGGGGGTGACATTGACCTTACCGGGAATTGCCGGGTTTATTCTCAGTATTGGTATGGCCGTGGATGCCAATGTGTTAATTTTTGAACGGACGCGGGAAGAATTGCGGTCTGGGAAAACCTTGTATCGGTCGGTGGAGTCTGGCTTTTATCGGGCGTTTTCGAGTATTTTAGACAGTAATGTGACAACGCTGATTGCCTGTGCTGCCCTGTTTTTCTTGGGATCAGGGTTGGTGAAGGGGTTTGCCCTGACTTTGGCTATTGGGGTGTTAGTTAGTATGTTTACGGCACTCACCTGTAGTCGGACGTTAATGTTGGTGGTGGTTCTCGGTTTGCCGGGGGTCCGCCAAAAACCGCAGTTATTCTGTCCCAATTTACAAACAGCGAAATAGTCGGTTGCAGGGAAAACGCTGTCTTCGCTGACGCTTAATGATTATCACAGTTATGAGATTACAAGTTATTCAACAACGGGGGTTATGGTGGGGGATTTCTGGCGGTGCGATCGCAATTAGTCTCTTGGCCATGATCCTCTCCTTTACCCAGTTTGGCGCACCCCTCCGCCCGGGCCTCGATTTCATTGGGGGGACTCGCTTACAATTATCCCTAGACTGTACCACGGACAACAGTTGCACCGAGGCACAGAAGATTGAAGTAGGCCAAGTGCGGGATATTCTCGCAGACCAAGGGTTAGAGAATAGTCCCATTCAGGTGGTGGAAGATTACACGGTGTCCATTCGCACCCCCACCCTCGATGTGGAGGAACGCACCCAACTTCAAGAGGCCCTCACTGAAGAAATTGGCAATTTTGACCCCGATACCACGCAAATAGACACCGTTGGGCCGACCATTGGGGCGGCATTGTTTGTTTCGGGGGTGAAAGCCCTTCTCGTGTCGTTTTTCGGCATTGTGGTCTATTTGAGTTTTCGCTTTAAATTTGACTATGCGGTGTTTGCCATTGTGGCCTTGTTCCATGATGTGTTTCTCACGGCGGGGGTGTTCTCCATTTTGGGGTTAACCCTGGGCCTTGAAATTGATAGTCTCTTTTTGGTGGCACTCTTGACGATTATTGGCTTTTCGGTGAATGATACGGTGGTCATTTATGACCGTATCCGGGAAACCAGTCAAATTGAGGAAGGGGCTTCGATTGACCAAATTGTTAATGATGCGGTTAATCAAACTTTAACTCGGTCGATCAATACTACGGTGACGACGGTATTACCGTTATTGGCTATTTTCCTCTTTGGGGGGGAAACCTTACAGTTTTTTGCCCTCGCGTTGATTATCGGCTTTATTAGTGGGGCGTATTCGAGTATCTTTATCGCTAGTACCGCCCTGGCCTGGTGGCGAGAACGGCAAGAAAAGACCATCGACTGGAACACTGAGGAGAAGGAGGAGGGAGTTGAACCTGTGGTGCAAGATTCCCAAATTTCCGACGAAGTGTAGGACAATCAAGGTAGGGCGCGATCGCACCGGATGATTTATGTCCCGAAACAACTACCCTGTAGATAACCCTCCGAGTTAC
>NZ_JAQMSD010000300.1 GCF_028330525.1 Spirulina sp. CS-785/01 | reverse complement strand
GTAACGAGATATGGCGGTTTGGAGTCGCCCTCACCCCCCAACCCCCTCTCCCAACCTTGGGAGAGGGGGAGAAAATGTCTCTCACAAGTGTCTGAAACAACGGTGTCTCGTTCTACAATTTCTCACCTTGACAGGGCTGCCCTTTGCTAACGCACCCTACGCTTTCTCCTATGAGGTTTTTGGTGCGTTACGCTTCGCTAACGCACCCTACAGTTTTTGGTGCGTTACGCTTCGCTAACGCACCCTACGCTTTCTCCTATGAGGTTTTTGGTGCCCCCGTATTACCCATGTTGGTCGTTTTCTTCGAGCTTATAGTTTAGACGAATTACCTCAATTTTGGAATGTTTTGCGGGGTGATATGAGTTTAGTTGGAACTCGTCCCCCGACAGAAGATGAAGTCATGCAATATCAAGAACACCACTGGAAACGCTTGAATGTTAAACCCGGTATCACGGGACAATGGCAAGTAAGTGGACGTTCCTCCATTAAAGATTTTGAGGAAGTTGTGCAACTGGATTTACGTTATCAATCCCTTTGGCATCCCTTTCACGATGTAGTGATTCTCTGCAAAACAATTCCAGCAGTTTTATCTCGCGCTGGTGCTTGTTAAAATAACTGACTTGTAAATTATTTGCTCTCTTACATCCCTACCTTACTGGGTAATTCTTTCTATTTCTACTTAACCTGTTACTTGATTATTGGAGAAATAAAAATGCAAACTACACGCTCACCCCTCAACGGCACTGTTATTTCTTTAAAAGATTTACTTCACCTATCTTCATCTTTGGATGTAAAGCAATATTTGATTTACCAAAATAGTTTAACGCTATCTAATCATTCTGTAGTGTGGATTGATTTTTCAGAGGTTTCTAACCTTGATAGTCAGGGTTTAATGATCTTAGTGACCTTAATTAAATTAGCCAGGCAATTAGGTAAACGGCTAATTGGTTGTTCTGCCTCTGCGTCTATTCAGATGATTCTGGAATTGACGAATTTAGATCAAGTTTTAGAAACTCAAGAGGCTGAACTCACATCAAGGGTTGCTGCCTAAATAGGCTATCAATAAACTCCTCTTTTGAACAACCAAAGAGGAGTTTTTATCATTAGAAAAATTATCAATAAAATGGTGTTTATCTTAAAAGTAAGTACAATAGAAGTTACTTAACAATGGCTTTATCTCGACGTTTTTTAATCCCAGTGTCTCTCGCATTTTGTGCCTCATTAACAGCATTTCCTTCCTTATCTTTCTCATCAGAAAGCAAAGACAATACTCATCAGCAAACCAGTTCTTTAACTTCGTTGTTTAATGAGAATTCTGTATTATTCCCTTCTCTGAGCGAAGAAGAAGGAGGAGTCATTAATGTTAAAGACTATGGAGCAAAAGGGGATGGAGTAACAGATGATACAGAAGCCTTTAGAAAAGCCTTATCTCGAACCGAAATTGCCAATGAACGAAAAATTATTTATGTCCCTAAAGGGACTTATGTGGTGAGTGACACCCTTGAATGGCCGAAAGGAGAACATGGTGGTTTGTTTTATAAACGGACTACTCTCATGGGGGAAAGTCGTGAAGAAACAATTATTAAACTCAAGGATAATGCTCCCAGTTTCTCTGGAGATGACCTTAAACCCGTCATTGACACTAAAGAAAATCATGCGAACGGATTTCGGAATCGTTTAGAAAATTTAACAATTGATACTGGAACAGGAAATAAAAATGCCATTGCCGTTAAATTTAATTCTAATAATGGCGGGGGATTATATAACGTTATACTTCAATCAGGAGATGGACAAGGGTCTCATGGACTAGATTTAACTACCCCAGAAATTGGGCCTTTACTCATTAAGAATGTAGAGGTTAAAGGGTTTGATGCCGGAATTAAAGTAGGAGGAGGAAAAGCAAATTCTGTTAATTTAGAAAATATTATTTTAAAAGGACAAAATAAAGTTGGGATTCAACAATCTATGCAAGTCCTAACAATTCGTGGGCTAGAAAGTTTTAATTCTGTACCAGTGATTAAAATGCGGGGTCATGGTGCAAATTTATTTTTAATTGATGCTAAATTAACGGGAGAAAATACAGAAACCTTAAATGCGATTGAAACCTTCATTCAAGATCACCATCGGGGTACAGATGGAGAAAAGAAGACTATGCAAACTTATTTTCGGAATGTTCAACAAACTGGCTATAAAAATACCGCTAATGTCTATAATTGTAGTGAAGGGGTATTAGAAGGACAATTAGAATCAATAAGCGGTAATATAACAGAATGGAGTTGTAATGCTCCTGTATCAGGATTTTCAGCGAAAACTCAAACCCTCAACTTAGCAGTTAAAGAAACTCCCGTCATTCATCATGATTTAAATAAAATTGCGGTAGTGGAAGGGAATACAGCAAAAGATATTCAAGCGGTCATTGATACCCCCGGAATAGAAACTGTATTTTTACCGAATCAAACTTATAACATTGATAAACCGATTTTAATTCGGGGAAGTGTTAAAAAAATTATTGGTATGCGAGCTAACTTTCCTAATGACACGGTTAAACCCACTTTTCGTTTTGAGAATGGAGAATCTCCGGTTGTTATTATAGAACGATTATCTGGACTTTCCGGTGCAAGTATTGAGCATAATTCAGACCGCACGTTAGTGATTCAAAAAAGTGAATTAGATTCTTATACTAATACGAAAAAAGGGACAGGAGATGTTTTCTTTGAAGATGTCGTTTCTGGACTTATTCGGATGAAAAACCAAAATGCTTGGGCCAGAAATCTCAATGTTGAAGCCATTCCTCCTGAAGGAGAAGCTAAAATTTTAAATGATGGGGGGAATCTGTGGGTATTGGGACTCAAAACAGAACAAATTGGAACGATCATCGAAACTAAAAATCAGGGGAATACCGAAGTCATTGGAGGATTAAATCATATTAATGTTAGTATTCCCGATACTGATCCTCCTCAAGCACAGTATATTAGTAATGAATCGAATACTTCTGTCTTAGTGCGGTCTTATTTACCAGTTGCAACAGGATATGAAGTGTTAGTGCGAGAAACTAAAAATGGGCAAACGGAAGATATTCTTAATTCCCATCGTCGCTTTAGTGGAAGGTTATTCTATGTAGGTCATGGGAATGATCCGATTTGGAGTTCTCATGACGACCAGAAATTCTTATTTAGTCCCCAAGGAATTCGATTTAACAATGACACTTGGGGAGACTTTACTTTTTGGGGAAGCGATAATCCTTTCTTGAAAGAATTACAGGTTTTTGAAGTTGTCAATAACCAACTCAAACCCGTCACTTCTCTACTGACTCAAGACCCCTCTCAGTATAGCGAAGGCAAAACTTGTTTTACGGGTTTCTCAAATTGTACTGCCTCTTTCCTGTTTAATGCTGGTAAAGAATATACCTTGGGGGTAGAAGGAAGTGAACAAAAGACCTATTACTCTACATCTTTATTTAACCCTGAGCAAGAGACAAAAAGCCTATTTTCTGAGTTCACTCCTTATAATTTAGCCGCAACGCCAGGCCCCGGTGATTGGAGTCTTCATACATCCGGAGATCCCTTTGAGAATGAGATTTTAGTCCGATTTACAGATGGTGATCCTCTGAATGATGTGAAGATTGAAGACTTTGCTTTGACGGTAAGTGCGCGATCGCATCATAGCATTCCCGATCCGTCCACACTGTTGGGGTTAGCAACGATTACTGGGTTAATTACAATGTGTCGCCGTCGTTAAGGTTAGTCTTGACAAGTTCATCAGAACCGTTATCAACAGAAACTCATGAATTCAGAGACCGCCAACCCATCAAGAATAATCAGATCAATTTTCTCTATTGACGAAAAATAAAATCTTGGGTCTAACTCTCCTATTCCCTTCTATCGTGGGTCTGGATAGCTTCTTGTAACAAGAATGCCATAGCCTATTGCATATAAAACTCAACACGATTGCAGACGAATACTGAGGGGATTAAGGAGTACAATGAAAATAGACCTATGATTAAACCCATTAACCCTATCCCTTGGGGGATAGGGTTTTATTGATAATGTACAGTAGGTCAAGCCATATTTTGAAACCAACGCTCCACCCGATCGCCCAACGCATTTAAAGAATACTGCTGTTGTACCTGTTGGCGGCATTGACGGCGATCAATCGCGCTAATATTGCCCATGGCCGTGACCAAACTGGGGACATGATCAGGAGTCACTAAAAAGCCGATTTTACCGTCCTCAATAATTTCTGCTGGGCCCCCCCGTTGATAACTGATCACCGGGACCCCACAAGCTAAGGCTTCAATAACCACATTACCAAACGCCTCCACCCAACGGGGAGTCATTAGTAACCCTCGACTACACCGTAACTGTTGTTGTAGGGTTTGGGTGTCTAAAAACCCTCGATAGTCAATAGGTGCATCGGGATAGGTATAACGAATCTGGTCCCAATATTGGCGATCGGCAATTTTCCCGAAAATCCGCAAGGGGATATTGGCCTGTTGGGCCGCTTGTATAGCATCCTCTAAGGCTTTTTCCGGGGCAATGCGTCCCACCCAGGCAAAATAGTCCTCTGGAGTCTCACAAAACTGATACTGGTCCAAATCAACGGCACTCCAGAGATAATGATAACGAGGGAGAGGGGGGAAAGTTTGCGCTTGGGTGGGGGAATAGAAAGCTAAGAGATCGGGATTAAACGCGCCGACTTTTGCAATGGCATCGTCCATGGCCTCACTCAAAGACCCCATACTGACAAAATGGGCCACCGGACGCTCAAAAAACGGTGTGAGATAAAACGGTAGCCAATCGTAGGCGAAATTCACCAATAGGTCATAATTCCCCTGCACCAACCGCGCATACTCCCACATCGCCCCAATCGCCGACTGAGAGGGCATCATCACCGGGGTTTCTCTCCCCTGACTCTGGGCCGCTACCTGTACATTTCCCTTCACTTCCTGAATCTCTAGACCTGGTAACTTAGACCCCAACGGAGCAACAATTTTAATCTGATGTCCCCGTCGTTGTAATTCCTGCGCCATATTATAGAGGGTGAGTTCCACCCCTCCCCCTAAACCCGACCCCAAAGGACCGACGGGGGTTGAAACAAACAATAAATTCAGCGATCGCATTCCCAATTAATTCTTAAACAATACTGCCCATTCTCCCCTGCTACCGCTCCCCCTTAACCATTATCCATAGACTCATAATAAGGTTTCACCGGATTCTGGGGAGGCATCCGAATATGATTAAGCTGTATTAAAGCCCATTTCGCAATTTCTTGCACCTCCGGGTCAGGATCATCCGTCGCATAATAGACCAACTGACTCAACTGAGTAATAATCTCATACACCCGCGTTAAATCCCGAATAGCATTCTTGCGCACTTGGGGGTTATCATCTTGTAACGCCAAGGCCAACGCTCGATTCATCGGTTTGAGAGTACGCGACCCAATTTGAGAAATCGCCTCTAAAATGAGACTCTGCTGCTGAGAATCCGACTCTAACATTAAACTCACCAGGGGTTGCACCGCACGGGAATCTGCCTGTTGTGCTAAATCCCAAATCGCTTGTTTCCGTTGATCTGGGTCAGGTGCGTGTAATTCTCGAATTAACTCCTCAATTTCGTCCAATTGGGGAAGGGTTGGCGGTTGAGATAAAGCCAAACTCTCCTCTCCCACTGCATAACCATTATGGGGTTGAGGCATCGGTTGGGACTCTTGCCACATATCAGGAAAATCCTCCTCATCCTCCAGAGACGGGACTTGTTCCTGTTCAGGGGGAGGACTAGGGGGAGGAGCAACCTTTTCGAGAGGAGGAGAGAATTCTTGCTTCTCCGAGGTCGCTTTTTGGGTAAATTTAGAGGGGGAGTTAGGTGGAGAGGAGGAGTACAGGGGAGAAACGGGTTGAGAAGTCTGAACCGATGGACTGGGTTGGGAGGTTGTTACAGGTTCATCGGGTTGGGAGGTTGTTTCAGGTTCATCGGGTTGGGAGGTTGTTGCAGGTTCATCGGGTTGGGAGGTTGTTGCGGGTTCATCCGAGGTAGGAGTCTCTTTCCCCTGATTGACATACCGCAATAACAAGAAAATCAGTCCCCCCATTCCCACCAAGAGAACTACACCCCCTGCACCCAGCACCAGTAAAACCTTTTTACTCAAGCGTCTGGGTTGTGTTTTGGGTTTAGGTTGAGGTCGAGGGATACCTTGTAATTCACTGAGTCTTTCAAATGCTTGACCGTCAAAAACCCCCGTGGGTTCTAAGTCCTGACTTTCTTGAAATTTAAGAACTGCCGCTTCGGTTTGATCATCAAATTTTCCGTCGGCCTCACCTTCATAATGGCCTAAACGTTTGAGACGTTCTTGTAATTCTTGAACAATGGGGCCTTCATCCCCTTTTTGTAGGAAGGGAGTACCACCATCAGACTCTCCTGTTTGTTCTCCTGTTTGTTCTCCTGTTTGTTCTCCGGTTGCATCTCCGGTTGCGTCTTCGGGTGCATCTTGGGTTTGTTCTTCAGCTTGAGCTACTATAGCAGTTGGACGCTGGGCCATAGCCATTCCTTCGCCACTCGTGACAGTGAGTGCGATGAGGGGACAAACAAGCCATAGGGTGAGTTGGGACAAGCGATCGCTAATCATGAACGCGCAAACTTAAATAAATAGGGGGGTTAACCGCTTTAACCATAGCGTAACCCAGAATATCTTCGTCAAGATCACACCCAATCAAAAACTGATTTCATCATAACCGCATTCTTGCCTTGTGCATCCCAATCAAGTTGAAAAATCTCTCATCATCAAGGAAAGCGGAGATGAGGACGCTGAATTCTGCTTAGTGTTGCTGTTGTCGGGGAATTGCTATAGTGAGGAATATCTGAGTCTTGGAAACAACTTAATTAAATCTGACCTAAATTGATTTTATGATCAAAGAAATTGAACTCCACAACTTTGGACCTATACAACAGCTAAAATGCAATCAATTAGGACAAATTAATCTAATTATTGGGGGAAATGGTAGAGGAAAAACCATATTATTAAAAGCACTTTATACGGCGGTACGCACCTTAGAAGAATATCAACGTGGGAATGAACCTCGCACGGCTGCGGAAATTCTGGCTGCGAAACTCTATTGGACTTTTGAAACCGAAACAATTGGTGATTTAGTGCAAAAAGGAGCGAATGATCCTCTATCATTAACCCTATGCTTAAATGAGCAAAAATTCTCCTATCAATTTGGTGAACATACCACAAAAAGTATTCAAGATTTGCAAAATAAAGTTTCTCCTCGTACCAGTAATTCCATTTATATTCCCCCGAAAGAAGTGATCTCTCTTCATGGTCTAATTTTACAATCCCGTGAACAACAGAAAATCTTTGGTTTTGATGATACTTATTTGGACTTAGTAAGAGCATTAAGGCACATTCCCAAACAGAAAAAATCAAGTCATCCATTTAGCAAATCAATAGACAGTTTGCAGCAAATTTCACAAGGAAAAATGGAATGGGATAAAAAAACAAAAAACTGGTATTTTAAACAAGGGAGAAAGAAGTTTTCAATTGGTTTGACGGCTGAAGGATATAGAAAAATAGCGATTCTTAGTATTTTGCTAGAAAATGGTTATCTTGATAAAAACTCAATTATTTTTATTGATGAAATAGAATCTACATTGCACCCAAAAGCAATTTTAAAGTTTCTTGAGATTATTGCTTCATTGGCAGAACAAGGAATTCAATTTTTTATCGCCAGTCATTCCTATTTTGTGATAAAAAAATTATTTATTCTTTCTCAAAAATTAGATTCTCTAAATATTGTCACTCTTTCTGGTAATTCTGATGGTTGGACTATGGAAAACTTGCGAGAAGGTTTACCAGATAACCCTATTATTAATGAATCGATTGATCTTTATAAAGAAGAAGTGGAATTAGCAATGTTATGACAAGTCATTCTATTTTTGAGTCAGGGATGAAATTTGGTCCTTATCCCGTTGACCATTACTTTCATATTGAAAAGAGTGCAACTTATCAAAATATCCAGTCTCATGTCAAAATGGCAGAGTTGCTGGTACTGCATCCATCCGACACCTCTAAAGTTGATATTATTGAGGCCAAGTCTAGTTCACCTCGTCCAGAAACACAACCTAACTTTCAAGAGTTTATTATAGAAATCCGAGATAAGCTCACGAATGCTCTCAATCTCTATATGGCTACCTATTTAAAACGTCATCCAACTTCGAGCGAATTACCGATCCCATTTCAGAAATTGAAGCTAGACAATACACAATTTCGTCTCATTGTGATTATTAATGGGCATCGAGAAGAGTGGATTTCACCGTTACAAGATGCACTCAGAAAGTTCTTAAAACCTACTGTAAAAACATGGAGTTTATCTCCTAATAATGTTTTAGTATTAAACGATAGTTTAGCGAAAAAATACGGTTTAATTAGCTAAATCGCAAGCTAATCTTGAAGCTCGGTCTATGAGAGAATAATAAGCGACACTGTTCTCCTGTAGAAGAAGGAATCGGCTCAAGCCAACTTGCGCTCTTAGTACACTTCGAGATTCAATCCTAATTATTTTCCACCACTTGCTTACCGAGTGCATTTAATTTTTCTCGTTGATTAATTAAATAAATACTGATAATTGTAAAGAGAACCCCCACCCATTGAAGTGAACTGAGGACTTCTCCTAGGAGTAAATTACTGAAAATTAGGGCAAAAACGGGGGTTAGGAAGGTTAAGGAGGTGAAGCTGGTTAAATTGCCACTAGAGGCGATATAGAAGAAAAGACCATAAGCGATCGCACTCCCAAACACCGTAGCATAGGTTAAAGATAACCAGCCTACACTATCGAGGTTTGTCCATTGTTGCGTCTCCCACAGGCCAGACATAACAAACAACGGTATCCCCCCAATAATCATATGCCATCCGGTTGCGACCACGGGGTGAACATGACGACTCACAAAGCGAATACTCACGGTCCCCAAGGCCATGGATAAGGAAGCCAACAACATCAACCATTCCCCGTTATCAAATAAACTCTGTACACTGACAGACAGAGAAACCGAGGTGTCGTTAACCCAACTCAATAACCAATCATCGGGGAGGCCAATTAAACTAATTCCAGTGACTCCCACCAATAGTCCTAACCCCCCCCAGGGGCCAATTTGTTCTGAGAATAGCCAATTGGATAAAAGCGCGATCGCGATCGGTTGCGAATCAATCATCACCGATCCTAACCCGGCCCCCGTCCGATCTAGTCCTTCCGCCAAAAACCCCTGAAACATCAACCCATCTAACAACGCAAACAGGCCAATCCAAAGCCAGGCTTTTTTCGTTTGGGGTTGGGGTAATCTCAATAAAACCGTCACCAGCAAAATTAGCACCCCCGCAGGAACCAAACGCACCCCGGCCACAAATAACGGTGTCGTCACGGGTAAAACGCCTTTCATCGCCACCATAGCAGTCCCCCAGAGAAAAAAGGGAGCAATCAACATAAGGGGGATCAAGAACGATGTTGGGGATGTTTTAGCCTGCATAGATTCAGCGTAATGGACGTTCAACAATGAGCTAACTTCCCATTTTAGCGAAATGTTGAGTTTTATTAAGAAGTTTTTGTGGTTAAAGTCCTACAGGAAAAGCATTCTGAACCCATCACCCATTACCAATTACCCATCACCAAGTCAACGGAGGATTACGGACAAAAGCTAAATGGGGCCGGACTAACCCCGTGGTTTGACTAATCCACGCAAGTCCCTCACTTGTTCCCACCCAGACTTTGTTTCCGGTGTCGGGAGAGAGAGCAATCACTTCACTGGAGGGGAGATCAGGAATTTGTCCGATAATTTCCCCGCTTTCGGGTTCAACATTATATAACCCCTGTTCTGTTCCTACCCAGACACGACCATTGCGAGCAAAGCGAATGGAGCGGATATTGCGTCCTTTAAAATTGGGGAAAGTGCGGAGAATGCGGCGATTAATGGGGTCAATTTCCACAAGATGATTTAATGTGCCGACCCAAATAGACCCTTGGGGGGAAGTGGCCAGGGCTTGCACCGTTCCCCCTGGAATGTTGGTCATGCGTCCGATAATAAAGGCACTGGCGGTATCAACGCGCACCAGTCCTTCTAAAGTTCCAACCCAGAGTTGTCCTTCTAAATCCAAGGTTAAAGCATTGGCACTCACCCCTGGTAACTCTTGGAGGGTGGTCATAAGTAACCCTTGATCTGGACTAATTAAGGCTAATCCCCGATCTGTGCCGGCCCAGAGATACCCCCGATGATCCACCAGGAGGGAGAGAACCCGTTTAGAGGGGAGTTGAAAGGTATAGGTAGTGACTTCATTACTGCGGGGATCAACCCGGACTAAGCCTTGGTATGTGCCGCCCCAGATGCGGCCTGAACGGTCTTGTGCGAGGGATTCGAGGGTGTAGTTGGGGAGACTAATGCGGGAGAGAATGCGCCCGGTGTTGGGGTCAATGCGGGTTAATCCCATCCAAGAGCCGACCCATAAACTGCCTGTGTAGTCCTCTTGGAGGGCAGGAACGCGGAAATCCCGTGCGGGGAGTTGATGTTCTTGGCGGAGACGTTCTGAGGGTAGGGGGGTGGGAATAGGAGGGGGTTGGTCATTGGGGAAGGTGAGGGTTGAAGGTTGGCTGGCTTCGGGCAACCATTGGGCGATCGCCGGGGAAATCAAGCCCCCCACCAAGGCTAAACTACTGAGCCAACTGATCCAGGCTTGCATAGGTGTCTCATTTTGCATTCTCTGAGCCGATTATAGTTCGGATTTTTATGTTTTTCTATAGTGTTCAAGACGGGTTGCGATACTTAAATTTGGGGGTTTCGTGCCGAAGATGATACCGTGAAACTGTCTGATGTCTCAGGGAGCGACAAGGGGTATGGTTGTTGGGGTTGTGGTTCTCAATTGCGCGATCGCGTTATTTAATTTTTATCTGGCGTGGAAACTGTGGCGATGGGGAAAAGCCATCGGACGGGCAGCCAACACCCTCTATCGGGTGGAAGGCCGCGTCCATCGTGTGCTGTCCCCAGCCCCTAGGTATATTGACCGAGGACAACGGGGAACAGCCCGTTTGCGGCAACGCTATGGGGTTCTCATGGAGCAACTGCAACAACTCCAACAAATTTTCCAAGTCTTGCGTTTACTCCCCTTAGCTTGGCGTAAAACACGCCGAACCCGTCGCTCTCGTCGCACTCGGCGATAGTCCTTGCCAGGGAACTGGCCACAGGATGAGACTCAAACGCAAAATCCGCTTAAAATGAGGGTAGGCCGTTAGACTGAAGCAATGTCAAAGAAAAGCACAGGTGCGTTTTTAGGTGGACTCCTGATGGGGAGCGCAGTGGGGACAGTGGTGGGACTCCTCCTGGCTCCCCGTCCAGGCCGAGAAACGCGACAAATTTTAAAAAAATCTGCCGATGCCTTGCCAGAATTGGCCGAGGATTTATCAAGTAGTGTTCAATTGCAGGCAGACCGACTTTCGGAGTCGGCGTTGCAAAATTGGGATGAGACGTTGGTGCGCTTGAAAACTGCGATCGCAGACGGGATTGATGCCAGTCAACTCAAAGCCCAAGAACTATCAAAACCCCGGAATGTAACGGCAGATTCTTCGACCTCGAATCCTGAATAATGCCACTGAAGTGATTTGAGTAATTTTTAAGGTGATCGATCCTTTATTTTGGCTAGGACTTTCTTTATTTTTGGTTGCTATCAGCCTAACGGCGGTTCTGATAGCAGCCCTTCCGGCATTTCGTGAGTTGGCCAGAGCCTCTCGCAGTGCCGAAAAGCTCTTTGATACCCTCCGCCGAGAGTTTCCTCCCACCCTAGAGGCTATTCGCCTCACCGGGTTGGAAATTAGCGAATTAACCGACGATATTTCCGAGGGGGTGAACCATGCCTCCGATGTAGTGAAACAGGTGGATGACGGGGTGGAATCGGTGCGCCAACAAGGCCGCCGGGTGCAAGTGGGGACTCGTAGTGTGGTGGCAGGGGTGAAGGCCGCTTGGGCTTCCCTGCAAAAACCCAAGGGAAAGGCCGCTCCGCCGCCCTCTCGGCCCCTTTATCGGTCCCGTGAGCGCGATCGAGAGCGTCTTCCCCCCTCCTTTACCGAGTTATCCGACTATGATCCCGCCAATACCCCTGTTTCGGAATCCCAGTCCAACTCCCGCAATAATGCCTCAAAATCCTAGAGGCTGAGGCGTGAGCGAGTTAGTTTCTGAGCTTCTTTTGACGCGAACTTCCTCTTTGATCCAACATCTGCCATCTGCCTTCAAATGCTGGCGACCAGTTAAAATACCCCATCTGAGGCAAGTTTTTGGGAGCATCGGCAGATAGAGCAGACTTGAATCGAGAAACTTGTTAAAACTCCCTCTCCCCTATCTTCCCCATCCCCCTCAACAAAGGAACTTGGAGTCTATTGTCCAGATTCTCCTTGATTAGTTAAAATCACCCGTCGTTGATTGGGGGCCAACATAGCACTCTGTTCACTCATGACATTTTGGGCTTGGGCCGGGTCAAAACTTCGGCTCAGATTGCTCCGTAACTGCTTCACCTGAGCTTCTGCCTGTTTCACCTCCGTTTGTACCGATTGTAACTGGGCTTGTTGTGACCAGTAATAGGGAAATAAATTCACCAAAGCCGCTAGAGCTACCGTTGATAACACCCCATTGGTGACAATTTTCACTAGGGTTTCCACCGCTACTGCACTATGAGAACGGCGTTTGGCCTGTTTTTTGTGTTGTTGGTGTTGAATGGACACAACACGACGACCAGAATTAGACCCAGAAGACTTAGAAGACTTAGAAGACTTAGAAGACTTAGAAGACTTAGAAGACTTAGAAGACTTAGAAGACTTAGAGCCTGAAGCCTTAGACTTGGGACGAGTCGCAACGGTTGGATTGGGAATGGGAGGTTGTTGTAATGCGTTCATGGAGTCAACATCTTTTCGCGTCGGCGAACGTGCAGCTTTGCCCCAAGCTAAACATAACCGGAAGATTTCCGTCAATGTTCAATGCTTTAGGTTCACTCTTGACAGTCCGAATCCACTTCATGGGAGCAGCCTAGGACTTGAACAGGAGGACTTGAACAGGAGGACTTGAACAGGAGGACTTGAACAGGAGGACTTGAACAGGAGGACTTGAACAGGAGGACTTGAACAGGAGGCAAAGCCATCAGTCGGGTTAGACCTTTGATCCGGAATCTTACTTATATGTTTAAAAAGCGTTCTTTATTCAAATCAAAGATAACCCAATTTCTTTCTATCATGCCAGATTTTCGGAACAACGACACAAAAATCCTAGGGAAATAGAACGTCATAACTGTTTTTTGTTAAAATTTCTGTATCTCTATTGCCGAAACGGTTTACTGTTCACTCCAAATGAAATGAAATGTCGGATTTTGCCCTGCGCGTTGAAAATTTAGGCAAAAAGTACACGATTACTCACCAAGCGGGGGATCAGTATGCCCTTCGTTATGCGATTACTCGCGGCCTGAAAAAATGGGGTCAAACCCTCTTGGGTAAGAACAAAAGAACTATTTTTACCACCAAGGAAGAATTTTGGGCATTAGAAAAGATTAATTTTCAAATTCAACCGGGCGATCGCGTGGGAATTGTCGGCAGAAATGGGGCAGGAAAATCAACCCTCCTTAAACTCCTTAGCCGCATTACCGAACCCACCACAGGCCGCATTCATCTACGGGGGAGAGTGGCCAGTTTATTAGAAGTGGGAACAGGATTTCACCCAGAATTAACGGGACGTGAAAACATTTATCTTAACGGCTCAATTTTAGGCATGAGTCGCCTAGAAATTAATAAAAAATTTGCTGAAATTGTGGCCTTTGCAGAAATTGAGAAGTTTTTAGACACTCCCGTTAAACGCTATTCATCCGGGATGTATGTGCGGTTAGCGTTTGCTGTGGCCGCACATTTAGAACCAGAAATTTTGATTGTAGATGAAGTATTAGCGGTGGGAGATGTAGGCTTTCAAAAAAAATGCTTAGGCAAAATGGAAGATGTCTCTAAGCGAGAAGGAAGAACGGTTTTATTTGTCAGTCATAATATGGAGACGGTTAATTTACTTTGTAATAAAGCCATTTATTTAAAAAAAGGGCAAATTGAAAATCAAGGCCGTGCAGAAGTTATTGTGGAAGAATACTTAGAAGACTTACTGCAAAAAAACACCGAAGATATTAGCCGTCTTAGAGTCCCTGGAGTCAGTCAGCAAGTAGAATTTACGGATATTCAATTACTAGCCAAAGAAGGTAATTATTTACCCTTTGATCAACCTCTTGAATATCAACTAATCATTCATGCCAAACAAGACTTACAAAATTTAAGTCTCGGTTCAAGTGTATTCACCATTGGGGGGTCTTGTATTGGCACATTATTCACCACAGAACAGTTTTCCGTGCAAGCTGGCCAAACCCTGCATTTACAATTAACCCTGAAAGATCATCATTTATCCCCTGGGTCGTATTATGGAGGATTTAGTATTGGTCAAGGGGATTATAATAGTCATCGTCGAGATTTTGATGTGGTGATTGGTTGCCCAACCTTTCAAATTTTACCCAATACTGGGACAGTTAACCAAAGCTCTAGTCCAAGGATTACCTCTTGGCATCCCAGTTGGGGAAATATTGTCTTTGAGAATAGCTCGTTACACATTTTATCAACCTCTTATCAACAGCGTTAGGGTAAATTTTCATGAGTTCTGAAGCGTTAAGACAGCAAATTTTAGAATTAACTCGCCAATATTATCAAGAAAATTGGCAATATCAACCCTTTCGACCTGGGGTTGATCCTGTCCCCATTAGTGGTAAGGTGTTTGATGGTCAAGAATTATCTTGTTTAGTCGATGCGTCTTTAGATTTTTGGTTAACCACAGGTCGTTATGCGGCACAGTTTGAGCAGGAATTTGCCGCGTATATGGGGACTCGTTATGCACTGTTGGTAAATTCGGGATCAAGTGCGAATTTATTGGCCTTGTCTGCGTTAACGTCTCCGTTGTTGGGGGAAAGTCGCATACAACCAGGAGATGAAATTATTGCGGTGGCCGCTGCATTTCCGACGACGGTGAATCCTATCATTCAAAATGGGTGTGTTCCGGTGTTTCTGGATGTGGAGATTCCTACTTATAACATTGATGTGGAGCAACTGGAGGCGGCGATTTCTCCAGGTACTAAGGCGATTATGTTAGCCCATACGTTGGGAAATCCGTTTAATTTAGAGAAAATTACGGAAGTTGCCAAGAAATATAATCTTTGGTTGATTGAGGATACTTGTGATGCGGTGGGATCAACCTATCACGGCCAACAGGTGGGGACATTTGGGGATATTGCGACGGTGAGTTTTTATCCTGCTCATCACATTACTATGGGGGAAGGGGGATGTATTTTGGTGAATCGTCCCATTCTCAAGCGAATTATTGAGTCTTTCCGCGACTGGGGGAGGGATTGTTGGTGCGCTCCTGGGGTGGATAATACTTGTGGAAAGCGGTTTGATTGGCAATTGGGGGATTTACCCCATGGCTATGATCACAAGTATATTTATAGTCATGTGGGGTATAACTTGAAAATTACGGATATGCAGGCCGCGATTGGGGTGGCTCAGTTGCAGAAACTTCCAGATTTTATTGAGAAACGACAACGGAATTTTGATTATTTGTGGGAGAAGTTGCGATCGCTGCAAGATTTTCTCATTCTCCCCCAAGCCACTCCAGGGAGTGATCCCAGTTGGTTTGGGTTTCCCATCACCCTACGAGAATCCCAACCCATAACCCGCAATCAACTCATTGAGCAGTTAACCCAGCATAAAATCGGCACACGATTATTATTTGGGGGGAATCTCATCCGTCAACCCGCCTATCAGCATATTGACTATCGCGTTTGTGGGGATTTAACCCAAACCGAGCGAGTCATGAATCAAACCTTTTGGGTGGGAATTTACCCTGGTTTAACTCCCGCACATTTAGATTATATGGCAGATTGTTTCCGAAACAGTTTGTTAGGGAAGGGGTAATGAATAATGGATAATAGGTAATAGGTAACAGGTGATTGGTAATATTACTGATGACTGATTACTCTCGGTGAAACTAAAAATCGCTGAAAGTTGGCTAAAAGCCTTGCTGTGATGAGTTTCTGACCTTCTTTTTAGGTTAGCTTCTTCCTCCTTCCTAGTTGGTGAGCGGCTCGACTGACGCTCGCCGAAGTCTTGTCGTTCACGTAGTGTGCGCGGAGCGCAAACCACTGCCCTCTGCCATCTGCCTTCGGATGCTGATTACTGATTACTGTTTACTGACTGACAGGAATTGTTTTTCTGCGATGATGGTTTCTTGGATACGGGTGGCTAAATCTGGTTGGGGTTGCCATCCGAGTTGTTTTAAAGCAGTTATATCCCCTTGAGAATACATAATATCTCCTTGACGATAGGGAATTGCACCAAACTCTAAAACCGTTTGGGAGTGACTCAACTGGTGTATGGTTTCAATGAGGGAACGGAGGGTAACTGCTTCTCCTCGACCGACATCATATTCATGATACCATTGGTCTAGTTTGTCGCTATTTTGTAAAATAGTTAAATAGGCAGATATGGCATCTTTTACATGGATAAAATCTCGTTTCTGTTCTCCCTGAGTTAAGGGAAGATGGGGTTTATTTTGAATTAAACTTCTAAAGAGAAAAGTTACAAACTTTTTCTCGCTGTCTCCTGCTCCAAATAGGTGTTCAATGCGTAAATTAATAAACTTAATTTTTTCTGCTTGAGAGGCTAATTTTCCCCAAGAAAAAAATTGCTTTTTACTGAGGGTGTATCCGTTGCGATGTTGGGAAGAATAATTGGCTTTATTATAAAACGTATCGGTATTAATAAAATAGGAGGTTTGATAGTCTGCGGCAATTTCTAATAAACGCAAAGGAAACCAAGTATTAGCGGATAAAACCTCGCTGAGGTGTTCTTGGTTTAATCCGTGACAGGTTGCAGTATGAATCACCGCATCAATTTTTGGGAAGTCTTGAAAGGGTTGCTCTAACTGAATTTTATCAATATCATAAAGGGAAACTTGTGGTAAAATAGACTGGATTCTTTGAGTATTAGAAAAACTCCGTTTTAAAATAATAACTTGATAGTTATTGTGTAAAAGCTCTGAAGCTAACTGACTGCCGAGAAACCCTGTTCCTCCTGTCAATAAAACCGTTTTTACTGAAGTTGTATTCATTAAACTAGAGTTATCTCCCTTGAATTCAAGTTAATTTATTCAGCTTATGTCAATTCAGTCTTTTTTTCAAAGCAAAATTCGTAATTTACAAGACATTAAAACCGCAACTTCTCTAGACTCTATTCAACCCGATATGAAGTAACTATTCAGGGGGTAAAGGCAAAAGAGAAGGACTATCAGAGCGTAAAGCCAGAATGAGAAAATCGAGAACGTTTCGCCCTTGACGACGTAGAGTAGTGACCACAGTCAGTGAGCGAGCCACAAATTCGCTCCCCTCGG
>NZ_JAQMSD010000299.1 GCF_028330525.1 Spirulina sp. CS-785/01 | reverse complement strand
TGTACACAGGAAAGACGGATACTGTTACGCATTCTAATCAGGATGCCCTATCGGGCAGTTATTCATGTAAGGGGAAGATTTCCTCCCCTTCGTGAAGGATAGGAGTTTCCATCTTCCCCTTACCAACCCAATTTACGATGAAAGCGATCGCAATGATGCAACCCGGAACACCAGAGGTTCTCGAACTGATGGACGTTCCTCAACCTACCCTCACCCAAGATAACCAACTCCTCATCCGTCTCCGCGCTGCGGGAGTCAACCCGGTGGACACCAAAATTCGCAAACGGGGGCCCTTAATTGATGATCCAGCCCCGACCATTTTAGGCTGTGATGGGGCGGGTGTGGTCGAGGAAGTGGGCGATCGCGTCACCGCCTTCAAACCCGGAGACGAAGTATATTATTGCTTTGGGGGACTCGGTAAAACCGGAACAGGAAATTATACTCAATACGCCGTCGTTGAAGACCATTACGTCGCCCCCAAACCCCAAAACCTCTCCTTTGCAGAAGCCGCAGCCGCCCCTCTCGTCCTCATTACGGCATGGGAAGCCCTCTATGATAGGGGCCGCCTCAGTGAAGGCCAAACCGCCCTCATTCACGCTGGGGCGGGCGGTGTCGGCCACGTAGCTATCCAGTTAGCGAAACTGAGAGGGGCCCAAGTGATCACCACCGTGGGCAACCCCGATAAAGCCCGACTAGCTCGACAACTGGGGGCGGATGAAACTATCCTCTATAAACAAGTAAACTTTGCTGAAACTGCCCTAAAATGGACAGATGGACAAGGGGTTGATCTCGCCTTTGATACCGTTGGAGGGCAAACCTTCTTTGATAGTTTCGCCGCCGTCCGCATTTACGGAGATATTGTCACCCTCCTCGAACCGGACTATAGTTTAGGCAACCTGAAAGTTGCGCGTAAACGTAACCAACGGATCAGTTTAGAATTAATGCTCACCCCCATGTTAGCGGGGCTGCAAGATGCACAAAAATATCATGGTGATATCCTGCGTCAATGTAGCACTTGGTTTGAGCAAGGGAAGCTAACCCTCCATCTCAGCCAAACCTACCCCTTAGCCGAAGCTGTGGCAGCCCATACTGCCATTGAACAAGGATCAATGACTGGAAAAGTGGCACTACTCCCCGAATGAACCTAAGTGAGGTTGCTGGTTTAACTGAATTTGCTTTACGGCCAGCCCGTCGGCGCGATCGCTGGCGGCTACAATCTTTAGTGTGGCAATTCATGCACGAAGAAGCCAGCCCTCACCTCTGGAAAACCCTTGCTCGCCAGTTTATCCGTCCTCTCCTCTGGTTTAGTCTGGGGTTGCTGTTACAACTGTATCTTTTATTCGCTGTCTCCCTCCCCGTCGGCCAAGGCATTCTGATCATTCTTTTTAATCTGACGCTGGTTTTATGGATTGGGGTAATTCTCTCTTTCCTGCGGGTTCTCCTGTTAATGTATAGTGAAGTTCTCCGGCAATGGTCAAATTATTGTGTGATTGAACACCAAAATCGACTAATTGCCTGTAGTGGATTACGAATTACGGCGAGTTACTCAGTGATTTATAATTTATTTGTCCATCCCCAATGGCGAGGCCAATATCTTGGCTCTCAACTGGTGCAAACGCTCACTCAAAAAGCCCGTCCGCCTCTATATTTAGCCTGTAAACCCCAACGCCTTAATTTTTATACTCGTTTAGGGTTTCAACGGGTCAATTATGAGCAACTTCCTCTCCCCGCCCAACAATATTTTCAACTGTTTCAACCGCAACTTAAAAGTAAACCTCCATTGTTGTATATTATGAAATATAAGGTTGGGTAATTGGTGAAATAATAGGGAATTTGTAAGCATTCATGTTATCCGTTTGTATTGCCACCCTGACAGGATAACGGCTAGATTTTTAATTTTCTCGTTAGTCTCTCAACCCGTTTTTAACAGGTTTAAGCTCTTAGTCTTGGGTTTAAACCCAAGGCGTAGTAAGGGAACAATCAAAGCCTGACTCTGATTAGTTTCTGTCCTTCTTATTAGGTTAACTTCCTCCTTATTCGGTCCTGCTGCCCTCTGCCTTCTGCCTCCTGCCTTGAGATGCTGATTACTGAATTACTGATTACTGAAAAATGCTAACTCTGCTTGCTACCCTTCTGTTGACTTCACCCTCGGAATTGACTCCACCCGCTTCTCCTCCTCTGATCAGTCAAACAGACGACTCCCAAGAAATTCTCCGTCGTCAAATTGTGCGGCCTTTGCCTGGACAACTGAATAATATTCCGGTTTTTAATAGTAATAGTCCCGAATTAGTGCTTGAACCGGGGATTCTCCTTTCTACCTTTTCTCCCGATGGGAAAGTTCACCCTAATGCTCACTTAGAATATACCTTTGAGGGGCGGTTTGATGTCTTTGCTCATCATGTAGCCAAAGCCCCCTCTCCTGACGATTTACGCACCCTCTATATCGGGATTTTGCTCCATAATCCCACCAATGAAACAGTAACGGTTAAGATTAATGAGGCCGCCAGTTATCTCAGCCAACCAGATGCTCCGTTTATTGAACTTCCTCCCCATGTAGATAACCCCGACGGGGAAGTGTATGCAGGGCCGGGGAGTCGGGTGATGAGTGATATTTTACGGGGGAGACATCAAGAGGAATTCCGCGATCGCATTACCCTCCCCCCCCAAGAAAGCCGTTTGTTGCTCAATCTCCCCATTCCTGTGAAAGAACTCGATCCCCCGCTTAATGGCCGTTCCACCTATATGCGCTTAGAGAGTGATGGGGAAATCTATGCCGCCAGTTTAGCCATGTTTGCTCAACCGGATGAACAAGGGGAAGAACGTGCGCCAACCCTTGCCGAATGGGAAACCCTGTTACAAACAGCCGATTTAGCAACCCCGCGCGATCGCGCCGCCACTCCCCCGGATCAACCCAACCCCCCGTTCTATTATGGTCGCGTGGCCGGAGTCTCCATCGGCTCAGAATGGGAAGCCGTTCTCACCGACAGTCCCCGTCGCCAAACCTTAGTGATTCCTTCACCCGGCCAAACCATTTCCTACGGAATCAGTACCCTAGATCGGGGGAGAATGGGAACAGGACAAAACCAAAGTGCGCCCATGGCGGTTCGTTACCCCGATACGGCCTACGAAGCACACGGCAACTATGGGGTAGAATACGACCTCACCTTACCCCTCTATAACCCCACCCAGCAACCGCAAACCGTCGAAATTGCCCTCGAAACCGCCATAAAACAAGACCAATTAACCGGAGGATTACGCTTTTTTGATCCCCTCCCCCAACGGGTCTTTTTCCGGGGTACAGTGGCCGTCGAATATATCGACGAAACCGGAACACAACAGACTCGTTACACCCATTTAGTACAACGACGCGGCCAAGAGGGAAACCCCTTAGTCACATTAACCATCCCTCCAAAAAGCCAAAATTCAGTCCGAGTCCGTTTACTCTATCCCCCCGACTCCACCCCACCGCAAGTATTAAGTATCCGTAATCCTTGACTATCAGCAGTCCTCAACACTGGGGAGAATCGTTACAATGGAAATAAACTTGCTTCGGAGGTTGAAGCCATGACCACTCAGCAATTTAACGCCGTCTATGGGCCAGTGACATCTTGGCGATATGGGCGATCGCTAGGTCTCGATCCCATTGGCAAAGTTTCCACTTGTTCCTTTAACTGTGTCTATTGCCAACTAGGGGCCATTGAACATCATACCGCCCAACGGGATATTTATGTCCCCACAGAGAAGATTATCAGCGATTTACAGCATTTTGCCCCTTGGGATGTGGATGTGATCACCCTGAGTGGAAGTGGTGAACCCACTTTGGCGGCTAATTTAGGGGAAATTCTCGACCAAGTGAAAGCATTAACTCAACGTCCCACCTTAGTTTTAACCAATGCTACCCTGTTCAACGATCCCCAAGTCCGTCAAGCCTTACTGAAAGCCGATAAAATTTCGGCCAAACTAGATACAGTGACTCCGCGAGGATTAAAAGGGATTAATCGGCCTGTTATGGGGATCACTTACGACACCCTCACCCGTGGCCTCTTACAATTGAGACAAGAATATTCTGGGGAATTAGGCATTCAAACCATGATCTTGCGGCCTTGGCCGGATCACGAGATTGACGAATATCTCCGGTTTATACAACGTTTATCCCCCGATGTAATCCATTTAAACACTCCCACCCGCCCCAAACCTCGACAACGCCAATTTGATGGCCGTGGCAACCATAGCGACGCAGACAACCGGGCCTATTCAGTCCAACATTTGACTTGTGTTGAACCAGATGTTCTCAGCAAAATTGCTCAGGCGATTTCGCAACAGGCGCAAATTCCCGTAAAATGGGTGTCCCATTAAATTTTCATCGACTCATCTATAATCTTATTTAATCCTAGTGACAGCTTATACCCCCCCTTTAGCCCGTTTAATCGAACAATTACAAAAACTCCCTGGTGTGGGGCCGAAAACGGCACAACGTCTGGCTTTACACATTCTCAAGCAGTCTGAGGATGATGTGGAGGCGTTAGCCCAAGCTATTTTAGCGGCGAAAAAACAGGTCGGGTTTTGCCAAACTTGTTTTCATCTTTCTGCTGATAAGACTTGTCCCATTTGTCGAGATCAGCAACGGGATAATAAAACGATTTGTGTGGTGACGGATTCACGGGATGTTATTGCCCTAGAAAAGACTCGTGAATATCATGGGAAGTATCATGTTTTAGGTGGGGTTATTTCGCCGATGGATGGGATTGGCCCGGATCAGTTGAATGTTCAACCGCTAGTCCGACGGGCTTCTTTCCCGGAGGTGGAGGAGGTGATTTTGGCGATTAGCCCCAGTGTGGAAGGGGAAACAACGACGCTTTATTTAGGACAGTTATTAAGGCCGTTTGTGCGGGTGACACAAATTGCTTTTGGTTTACCGATGGGCGGGGATTTAGAGTATGCTGATGAGGTGACTTTGGCGAGGGCGTTGGAAGGACGAAGGGAGTTAGTTAATAGTTGATAATGGGTGGGGGAGATGGGGG
>NZ_JAQMSD010000019.1 GCF_028330525.1 Spirulina sp. CS-785/01 | reverse complement strand
TTCCTCCCCCACCTGTTCCGAGGTGGGGGAGGAAAGCGGCTCTTTTGTTGAAGCAGGTGAATAATTCCTCCAACGGATTAACCCTAGATGAGGGTTGACTGTATAACCTCCCTAACCGTCCCATCACTGGGGCGTTTTTTTTGATGAGACTTGTTATAATTTCCCCTTGTTGAGTCCCGTATTTTGATGCGTCAGTCGCAAACATTACCCATTTTAGGGATTATTTGGTTAGTTGGAGTAGGGTTAGACCGAGTTTGGGTGATGCGCGATGCGTCGGTCCCAGCTTGGGATCAAAGTCACCATCTCACCGGAACATTAAACTATCTTCAGGGGTTACAGAGTCCCCAATGGTTCAGTGAGAGTTGGTGGCATAGTTTCTGGATATTAAGCCATAAATACCCCCCTTTAACTTATATCGTCACGGGGATGTTACAGGGCGTTATCGGGACGGGACGAGAGGAAGCATTATGGGTTAATGCACTCTTTACCGGGGTGTTACTGTTTGCAGTGTATCGGTTGGGCCGCATCTTATTTAACCCCCAAATTGGCCTATGGTCGGCGGGACTCTGTTTACTGATGCCAGGATTATATTTTTGGCGACTGCAATTTTTACTGGATACGCCCGTCACAGCGTTAACCGTCCTCAGTTTTTATTGTCTCACGGCTTGGCGACTCCAGCAGCAACGCCGGAAACAATGGGGGTGGATAGTCGCGTTTGGGGTGTCCCTAGGTCTGGGGTTAATGACTAAGCAGATTATTCTATTTTTCCTCTTTTTTCCCCTGTTATGGTGTGTGGGGGATTATCTCTGGCGCAGACGGTGGGAACGGGTGTTACAACTCTTGGTGGGGGGACTGGTTTCTTTGCCCATCTGGGGGTTTTGGTATCGGACGAATTGGATTTATTTATTTAGTACCTTTGAAACCTCGAATGTGGGGGTTGCAGCCATGGAAGGCGACCCCACGTTAGATAGTTTAGCGGCTTGGCTTTATTATTTACAGACATTGCCGATTTATTTGTCTTGGGAGTTGTTATTAATTCCGGTGGTGGGATTAATTCTCAAGGGGGTGGGGTTGTTTCCCTCTCCCAAGGAGTCTTCTCGCTGGGGTCGGAGTTTGTTTTGGTTGGGGTTATATGTGGTGGGGTCTTATCTGGTGTGTTCTGCGGCGGCCAATAAGGATTTTCGTTTTATTATGCCCTATTTACCCATTGTGGCGATTTTACTGGCCTATGGGTTATGGCAATGGCAGAGGAAATGGCAATGGGTGCGTTGGTTGGCGGTGGGTCTGGCCACTGGGGTGATGGTGGGGAAGTTGTTTACTGTTCCCTTTTTGACTCCGATGGTACAGCGTGTGAGTCCGGGGTTTTCTCGCTATCCAGAGGTGGGGGTGGACTATCCTCACCAGGAGGTTATTGCGTCGATGGTGGAGAGTGAACCCTATTTGCGGTCCACGGTGGCGGTAATTCCCAGTGTGGCGGGGGTGAATCACAATAATATTAATTATTATGGGGCGTTGGCGGATTTTCAGGTGTATGGCCGGGAGATGGGGTCACGGGAGGAGCAAATTCAACAAGATGGGCGGAATTTTCACTGGTTTGTGACGAAGACGGGGGATAATGGCTTGGCGCGGGAGTCTCAGGTGGCGTTTGCGGAGGGGTTAGGGGAGGATAATGGGTTTCAGGTGCAGCAGCAGTGGGGTTTCCCAGATGAGAGTCAGTTGTTTCTCTATCATCGTCGAGAGAGTCCGGTGACGGTGCAATTATTATCATCGACTCCGACGAAGGAGATCACGTTGCAAGGGGTGGATGTTCCTTCTGTGTCTCCTGGGGGAGTTCCGGTCCCGGTCAGCTATACTTGGCGAGGTCAAGGGGATGCTTTAGAGTCGGGGTTAGTGTTGCTCACTTGGCGGTCTGAGTCGGGGGAGTTTTGGATACAAGATCATGGGGTGGGGTTGGGACAGTTACAAATTGCAGGGGAGTTGGAGGGGGAGTATTTTCAAGTGGAGGAAAGGACGGCGATGTTGCCTCCTGGGGACATTGGGCCGGGGGATTATCGGTTGGAGGCGGTTTATTATCGGCCTCAGACGGGGGAGAAAATGCCCCTTGCTGTGCCTCCGGTGACAATAACGATTGATCCGAATGGGAGGGTGAGTCCTGCTCCGACGGTGGATTATGTGACCCAATTACGCAATCTGGCCTTAGAATTGCCCCAGGGAATTGAGGGACTAGAGAGGGTGTTTGCACAGATTGGCCGTTTGAATATTTATGACCCGATTCAGGATTATTTGCAGCAAGCGGAGGCGAGTTTGGCGGTGCGGTTACAGGATGAACCGCGTGCCGAGTGGGCCTATGGGTTGACGTTAGCGGAGGCGGTGCAGGAGGATGCTAAGGGCGCGATCGCAGCGTTAACTTTAGCCACCCAACTCGATCCCAAAAACCCCTACCCTTATGCGTATCTGGCTTTTGTTTATCTCCACCAATGGCAACCCAATGCTGCAAGAGGGGCGTTACAACCTGCTTTGGTGTTAAATCCTGAGTCGGAGCTTTTTCAGGGCTTACAGGGCGTTGCAGACCTCATGCAGGGCAGATTTTTTCGGGGGTGGCGGCAAGTGTCTCAAGCCTTGGAGGAGTTGGGATAATTCAAGATTGCGGAAAAAGTTTTATTCTCAAATCACAGGTTCACGAGGAAAGGTGAGTGCAATATTTAAATAATCCTACGGTTTATCGCGCGATCGCGTTTGTTCTGTTATGGAATTCAGGGTTTATCGGGGCAGAATATGGCTTACCCTATATGGGGACTTTTACCCTGTTATTTGTGCGATATGCGATTCTGAGTCTCTGCTTACTGGGTTATCTGATGGTCAAGCAAGAGTGGGTATTGCCCGATCAAAAAACCTTAGCCCATACCGCCCTAGTGGGGATTTTAGCTCATGGGGTGTGGCTCAGTTGTGCCTTGCTTGCCCTAGAAGCCAATGTTCCGGCTGGCATTGTTGCCCTAGTCGTAGCCTTGCAACCCCTCGCCACGGGAGCGTTTTCGGGGTTAGTGGTGGGAGAACGGGCCAGCTTGGTCCAGTGGTGTGGTTTAGTGGTGGGTTTTCTGGGGATTGCCATTGCCATTGGTACTCGTCTGCAATTGAATAACGATATCTCCCCCTTTGCCTACTTCATCCCCTTTGGCTCAGTCATTGCCATCACCATCGCCAGTTTATTACAACGACGACGAGAAACGCGCTCTCAAAAAACAATGTCTCTCCCCGTTACTGTCACCCTGTTTTACCAGAGTCTCGCCACCACCCTCGCTTTGGCCATCCCGGCAGTGATGATAGAACAATTACAAACCCAGTGGACTGTACCGTTAGTCACCACCCTAAGCTGGCTTATTTTTGGCGTTTCCTTGGGGGCTTATAGTTTAATGTGGCAACTGCTCTCCCGTCTCGATGCCACCCGTGTGGCCAGTTTATTTTATTTTGGCCCTCCCGTAACCATGGTAATGGCTTGGATTGCCTTTGGAGATATTCCCCAACTTGCGGATATTGTGGGGTTATTTGTAGTGGTTATTGGGGTATTACTGGTGCAGTTGTCTCGAAAACGCTTAGGTTAACAATCAAGAAATAGTTGATAGTTCTTGGTTCTTGGTTCTTGGTTTCAACTTATTTCTTTGTGTCCTTTGTGTCTTTGTGGTTAACCAACTATTAACTATCAACGGATTTTAACCCAAAGCCTATTAAGTTAACTTGGCTTGATTTACCTTTTGAATAATTTGCTTTCCTTCTTGTTGTAAAAACTCGAAAAACGTTTCAGACAGGAGGGATAATGCCGTAGGTTCAGAATAAGCGATCGCCCATTTTTGCTCCAGGGGAAACTGTTCCACTTTTAACAACGTAAACGAGTTCTTGAGTTCATTTAAATTAATGGTATGTAATGATAAAATAGACACCCCCAACCCTAACGAAACCGCCTCCTTAATTGCCTCATTACTCCCTAATTCTAATTGCAGTCGTAAGGGAATATTATGATAATGAAATAACCTTTCAACCGCCTTACGAGTTAAAGAATTCGGTTCATGTAAAATCAAAGAAGATTGGGACAACGTTTGCAAAGAAATTGGCTGTTTTTGTTGCGCTAAAGGATGATCAGAACGGGCAATCACCACTAAAGGATTATCCACAAAAGGATAAAGGGGAGTATTAATTTTTTCCAGGGGATCACCCAAAATATATAAATCGTCTCGTTTATTATGTAAACGCTCTAATAACTGGTTTTGAGGAGCAACCGTTAATGAAATATTAACTTGGGGATATTGTTGACAAAATGACTGTAATATGTGGGGCATAATGTACTTCGCAGTTGCCACTACGGCTAACTTTAATTGTCCAGACCTTAAATCTTTAAGGTCAGAAATTTTCGATTCTAAGTTCTCCAACTGCTTAAAAATTTCCCGTGAAATAGTTAATAATTCTTGTCCAGCTTCCGTGAGATGAATTTGCCGGCCAATTTGTTTAAATAATGGTAAACCAACAACTTTTGATAATTGTTTGACTTGAATAGAAACGGTTGGCTGAGTTAAATATAATTCCTGTGCGGCTCTTGTAAAACTGCCATGTCTTGCCGTTGCCTCAAAGACTTGTAGTTGATGCAACGTAATAGACTTAAAGCGTTTCACGATGGCGTGAGATTGAGATAACATCGTCATGGGACTATCAGGACATTGTTAAAAATAAGCTTGTTAAAAATAAGCTTGTTAAAAATAAGCAAAGGCATTTTATTCGCAAAATATAGCATTTTGGGTTGAGTTCTCCACGTCATCACCCATCACCATCGATTGTGTTCAATCGACAGGTTGTATTGACTCTAGATAATACAATCTTCGCTTCTATAGTGTAAAGACAATACTTTTTATTGAAATCATAAGGAAATATAAATGAGTCGCGTATGGTGTGGCCAGATGGGGCAGTTGGGGGAGATTGAGGTTCACTCCGTTACCGCCAAATGAAACAACGCATCCCCTTGATGGATAAAGGGTTTTTGAGTGTGACAAATGACAATTCCCCTTGTATTAGCGCGAACCTTCACCGTTTTTTCCCCAAAAGCATCGGAAATTGTGCCTAAAACCTGCTTTTTCTCCACCCACTCCCCCAAGGCCACCGTTAACCGTAATAACCCACTGCGAGACGCTCGCACCCACTTGGACTGGGACACCACACGGGGAGAGGGAGGAGGAGAGACTGCAATAGGACTACACATATCTAAAGCCGTCATCACTCGAAAAATGCCCTCTATCCCCACGCGGATGGCCTCCGTATCAAAACGCAACGCTTCTCCCCCTTCATACAATAAAACCGGAATCCCCTTTTTACCTGCCGCTTCTCGCAAGGACCCATCACGGATATTGGAGTGCATCATAATAGGTGCGCCAAACGCTCTTGCACAGCGAAACGTCTCCCCATCCTCTAAATTAGCCCGGACTTGCGGTAAATTGGTGCGGTGGTCTGAGGCGGTATGTAAGTCAATGCCGTGGGTACTGCGTTGGACAATTTCCGTCATGAATAAATGGGCTAACCGGGAGGCCAAAGACCCATTGGCGGACCCCGGAAAACATCGGTTTAAGTCCCGTCTATCGGGGAGATAACGCGACTGCTCTAAAAAGCCAAAAATATTGACAATGGGAACGGCAATAATAGTCCCTCGCAGGGTTTTGGGTTGGATTTTTTGCACGACTTGGCGAATAATTTCCACCCCGTTGATCTCATCCCCGTGAATCGCTGCACTCAGCCAAAGGGTTGCGCCTGGTTTGTGGCCATGAAGAATGGTGACAGGGAGGGAAATTTGCGTTTGTATCGGTAAACGAGCAATGGGAATTTCTAAGCGATGGCGTTGTTTGGGATGAAAGGTGAACGCTTCACGGTAGTTTTCGAGGGAGAGAGAGGTGGTGGTCAAGAGTTGGAATAGGGAGAGACAACGTTGGCGGTACTAATACCCCGTACAAATAAGCGTACACAACTTTCTACATACTCTTGACGGGAATAATCGTTGAGCCGACATTGGGCAGTGCGGTGAAGCATTCCAGAAAAGAGCATTCCGGTTAATTGTTCAACGGCTAAAATGAGGTCAATCTGGGGATGGACTAACTCTTTTTGCATACAGTGTTTGAGGTAGTTGATAAATTGTTCTCTGGACTTGGCCACGGCTTCTGAGAGCATTTGTTGGGCTGAGTCGGGGTGTCTTCGGGCTTCTCCTACGAACATCCGAATTAAGGCTTCGTGGTCTTCGAGCATTTGGTCGTAGATTTGGGCAAAATGGAGAATATCGGTATAGAGATCATAGGTCCATTCTTCGGGATGGGCGAGGGCTTCAGCTTGTAAGGCGGTGACTCGCTCTACAACGGCCCCTAATAAGTAATCTTTGCTGTGGAAATGACGAAAGAGGGTGACTTCGTTGACTTGGGCCACCCGGGCAATTTCCCGTGTGGTTGCTCCGGTGATGCCTTCTTGGGCAAAGACTTGGGTGGCTGCTTTCAGGATGCGATCGCGCGTTTTAGCCGTCCTCGATGATATGGATTGTCCCATTCTTAATTTTTTCTAAATTCTCCTGCGCTATGATAATGCAAGCACCTACTTACATTAATTTGGTAATGGGTAATCGGTAATGGGTCATTGATTACTGGTTACTGATTACTGTTTACTGTTTCCTGTTTCCTGTTTCCTGTTCCCCCATGTTTTCTAAGTTTTTCATCAAAAATCCGGTTTTTGCCATCGTTTGTGGCCTCATTATTCTCATTGTAGGGTTAATCTGTATCCCCATCCTTCCTATTTCCCAATTTCCCGATATTAGTCCCACCCAAGTTAGTGTGACAGCCAACTATCGGGGGGCCAGTGCGGAAGTAGTGGAACAGAGTGTCACGAATATCCTGGAAGAACAAATTAACGGGGTAGAAGGACTCCGTTATCTCACCTCCAGTAGCAGTAATGATGGAACCAGTTCTATTAATGCCACCTTTGCGGCCAGTCGTAGTAAAGACTTAGCCGCAGTGGATGTGCAAAACCGGGTATCTTTGGCTGAACCGCAACTTCCTGAAGCAGTACAGCGCACAGGGGTACAGGTGACGAAACAAAGCACCAATATTCTCTTAGCCATGGGCTTATATTCAGAAAATGGGGAATATGACGACCTCTTTTTAAGTAACTATGCGGACCAATATCTGGTAGATGCCATTCGGCGAGTGGATGGAGTGGGAAATGTGCGGATTTTTGGGGAAAGACGCTATGCCATGCGGCTGTGGCTGGACCCCCAAAAACTGGCCAGTCGCAACTTAACCCCCCAAGATGTGGTCAACGCGCTACGGGAACAAAATATTCAAGTGGGGGCCGGGCAAATTGGCACGGAACCCGCACCAGAGGGGCAAGAGTTTCAGGTGGACTTACAAGCAGTGAGTCGCCTGGAGAGTGTGAAGGAATTTGAGGAAATTGTCCTGAAAACCACCCCCGGTTCACTGGTGAAATTTAAAGATGTGGGACGAGTGGAATTAGGGGCTGAGAATTATGGCTCTTTCCTGCGCTTTCGGGGCAATGAAGCAGTGGGGTTAGGGATTTTTCAGCTACCTGGGAGTAACGCGCTAGATGTGGCCCGAGGGGTAAAACAACGGATGGCGGAGTTGGCTAAGGAGTTTCCCCCAGGGATGCAGTATCAGGTGGCCTTTGATACGACGCTCTATGTGGAGCAGTCTATGAAAGAGGTGGTGATTACCCTGTGTTTAGCCATTCTCTTGGTGACGACGGTGATTTTCTTCTTTCTGGAAGACTGGCGCACGACGCTGATCCCGGCTATTACTATTCCTATTGCTTTAATTGGGACATTTGCTTTTATTCAAGTCTTTAATTTCTCCATTAACGGGTTAACTCTCTTTGGTTTAACCCTGGCCACGGGGATGGTGGTGGATGATGCCATTGTGGTGGTGGAGGATATTAACCGCTTAATTAAACAGGAGGGGATGCGGCCCCATAAAGCGGCCATTGAGGCCATGAGGGAGTTAAGTGGGGCAGTGGTGGCCACGTCTTTGGTGTTAATGGCGGTTTTTATTCCGGTGGCGTTCTTTCCAGGGACAACCGGGGCTTTATATCGACAATTTGCCCTCACTATCGCCTTTTCTATTGCCATTTCTACCTTTTTAGCCCTGACTCTCACTCCGACGCTTTCGGCCCAATTGTTGCGAAAAGACCAACGGATGGGGGGTTGGCTGGGTGTTTTGTTTGAAAAAAGCGATCGCGCTCAAGAAAAACTCCGCCAACGCTACAAAGGCATTATTACCCGTCTCACCCATTTAAAAACCGTTGTTATTGCTTTCTTTATCGTCGCCTTCGCTGGCACAATTTGGCTTTATAATACCGTCCCCTCCGCTTTCCTCCCCGATGAAGACCAGGGCTACTTTATCAACATCATTCAAGCCCCCCAAGGGGTTTCCCTGCAATATACGGATCAGGTGATGAGTCAAGTGGAAGAAATTTTACTGGCCCAACCGGAAGTTAGAGGAACATTTGCGGTTGGGGGGTTTAGTTTTAGCGGCAATACCTCCAATCAAGGGGTCATTTTTACCCCCCTGAAACCTTGGGAAGACCGACAAGGGCCCAATGAGTCCGTACAAGCCGTTATTCAGCGTGTTAGACAGCAATACGCTCAAATTCAAGAAGCCAATGTGATCCCCATCAATCCTCCCTCCATTCGGGGGTTAGGCCGCATTAGTGGGTTTCAATTCCAGTTACAGGAACGCAGTGGGGCTGAGGAGATTCAACTGTTAGTCGGGGCCATGAATCAACTCATGGGGACCGCCAATCAAAGACCGGAATTGCAGGCCGTGTTTAGTACCTATGCGGCCAGTACCCCGAAACAGTTAGTTGATATTGACCGCGATCGCGCCAAAGCCTTACAAGTTAACATTGATGATATCTTTGCCACCCTACAAACCGCCCTGGGGTCTCGTTATGTCAATGATTTTAATCTAGGGTCAAATAACTATCGCGTCTATGTCCAAGCCGACCAACAATTTCGAGACGAACCCGAAGACCTCAAAAATCTCTATGTGCGGTCTCTCACTGACCAAATGATCCCCTTGGGAGGACTGGTGGAAATGACCCCCACTGTCGGAGCGCAAACCATCAACCACTATAACCTGTATCGATCTGTGGAACTGAATGGGACTCCGGCCCCAGGTTATAGTTCCGGAGATGCCATTAATGTGATGGAACAGGTGGCCAACCAAGTGTTAGCCCCCAATTTTGGCTTTGAATGGTCAGGAACATCCCTAGAGGAAGTCCAGTCTCAAGGTCAGGCCCCTCTGATCTTTGGCTTAGGGTTAATCTTCGTTTTCTTAGTATTGGCGGCCCAATACGGCAACTATCTCGACCCCTTAATTATCCTCCTCGCCGTCCCCCTCGCCATTTTTGGCGCGTTAACGGCCCAGTCTTTACGGGGGTTTAGCAATGATGTCTATTGTCAGGTGGGGTTAGTGATGCTCATTGGGTTGGCCAGTAAAAACTCTATCCTGATTGTAGAGTTTGCCAACCATCTCCACGAAACCGGAATGTCTGTCACCAAAGCGGCCATTGAAGCGGCCCAAGAACGGTTACGACCAATTATTATGACCGCTATTTCGACATTATTGGGCATTTTCCCCTTAACCATTGCTACTGGGGCCGGGGCCGGAAGTCGTCAGTCTTTGGGAACAACGGTATTTGGGGGGATGTTTGTGGCGACCTTTTTAAGTTTGTTTATTGTTCCCATTCTTTACATTGTAGTGACCGAGGCCAGTGATAGTCTCCGCAACTGGCTACGGAAAAAAGACCGTCAAGCTCCTTCGTCTGCACTAACCCCCTTAGAGGAAGATGTCCCCACTCAACCCATTTCGTTTGATAATATCGCCAATATTTATGATGCCACCCGGCCTTTACCTCCGGTCATTTCTGAGCAAATGACGGAGGCAATTTTACAGTTGAGTGACGCGACACCAGAGACGCACTTTTTAGAAGTGGGAATTGGGACAGGGAATGTGGCGTTACCCATTCTCAAGCGGGGTTATACCTATACTGGGGTGGATATTTCGGAGCAGATGATGGATGAGTTGCGTCATAAGTTGGCGAATTTACCCCACCGTCTGACGTTATATCAAGCGGATGCACGACAGTTACCGTTTATGGATGATTTCTTTGAGGTGGTGCTGGTGGCCCATTTATTCCATTTAATCCCCAACTGGAAACAAGCGTTAGGGGAAGTCCAGCGTGTGTTAAAACCGGAGGGGCGTTTCTTGTTGGTGGAATATCATCCAGAGTCGATTTTACATGAGGAGGTGCAACAGAAGTGGGAGGAAATTCTGGAGTCTTACCAGTTTTCTCGTAAGGAACATGGGGCGAGTTTAGCGGAAATTCAGGAGTATTTAGTGCAGGAGGTAGGGGCGGAGGTAACGCCTTATACGGTGACAAGTTTACAAAAGTCTCAAACGGTTGGGGAGGTGTTGGATCAATTTCAATCGCGGCTTTATAGTTGTTTTTGGCAAATTCCTGATGAGGTATTTTTCCCGGCGTTACGGCATCTGATTGAGTGGTGTCATGAGCGTTATCCTTCGGAGGATACCCGCTTGGAGGCGGAGTTTCAGGTGACAGTAACGGTGGTTCGATATTAGTTGATAGTTGATAGTGGGTACAAAGAAACCGGGTTTCTATCTAAATTGATCGTGTTTTTTTACCACTTGGAAAAGAAACCCGGTTTCTCGACAATTTAAACAAATAACAAAGAACCAACAACAAAAATAACAACCTAAATTGAACTAACAAGCCGATTTCGGCCTGCATTTTTGGCTTTAAAGAGGTTATCATCGGCGCGTTGGAGGATGTTTTGGCCTTGGGGATCATCGGTGTCTTGGAGTTGGGTGAGGCCGAGACTGATGGTGATGCTGAGGGTTAACCCTCGGTTGAGGGTGAAGGGGGTTTCACAGATGCTGCGGCGGAGATGTTGCCCGATCGCTTCGGCCTGGGTAAGATCACTCTGTCTCAGTAAAACAATAAACTCCTCTCCCCCATACCGAAAGAGGGTATCTTGGACGCGCAGGGAATTTTGGAGACGGATGGTGAGGAGTTGTAAAATGCGATCGCCGATTAAATGGCCATGGGTGTCATTGACGGATTTAAAATAGTCCACATCAATAATAATCAAGCTGACGGGTTGTTGCTGGTGACGGGAAAGTTGAATTTGTCGAGATAATTCCCATTCTAAGGCCCGACGATTCCCTAACCCCGTCAGAGAGTCAGATAAGGCAATGGTGGATAAAATATCGTTGGTGTGTTGGAGTTGATAAAATTGGTTAACTTGGCGCATTCCTGCTTGTAAATATGCCGAAAATAAACGATTTTCTAGCAAAATTTGTTCTGTTGGGGTAGCAGTGGGGGAAGAAAACCGTAAATACGCATCCGCCGACTGTTCAATCATTTCTGCTTCTTCGGTTAAACTGAGCGGATGTTGGGGTTGCGCCACTACGATACAGTAAAGGTAACGGAGGGGGTTACTGGCTTTAATGTCTTGGCAGAGTCCTTGGGAAATGAGGGAACTGGCTTCTATAATGAGGATGGCGGTTTCGTGATTATGTACCCAAGAGAGGATTTCGGTTTTCTGGTAAGATGCGATCGCACGATGAATGGGTAACTGACACCGTTGGGTTACAGTCGCAATAAAATCATTTCCCCCAATAAGTCCAATTTCAGCATTCATAATTCTCTGGTTTAATAACTTCCCACTCTGACGGGGAGAAACTTTTGCCTGATTGCCAATATTAGCTAGGTTTCTCTGAGTTATATTCACGACTGTCTCTTCCCCAAACGCCACTCTAATTCCCATTTACAGTAGAATCAGTGCGCTTTCCTCAAATTTTTACTGGAAAAAAGAAATATTTACAGAGTCTTTAAAATGCACCCTCTTATATAAAGTTTACGTAAATTTTCCAATTTTACCTTTTCACTGGTGGAATGATGCGCTAAAACAAAAGGAAGACGATGAAATCATCGTCTCCCTGATCATTGGTTTTGGATCATTGGTTTTGCCATCGCGCAAAACTATTTTGTTCTGCTCATTTTTTGGCAGAACTAATTTTTGCAGAACTAATGTTCTACTTCAAGAAGAAATCCCTCTTTATTCCACCTCATGGCCTGCATCTAGAATCATTTCCCGAATTTTGGACTCCCCTTCATTGGTTTCTACTGTCACCTGTTTCGTGTCTAAATTGGCTTGCACTTTTGCATTGGGTAAATTAGAGGTGATAGCATTGGTAATAGAATTCACACAAGCATCACAAACCATACTAGGAACTTTTACTTGTACAGTCATAAATTTTTATACTCCAGTTCATCAAATCCACAATAATGAAAAGTATTCTAGATCAGTCTTGAGGAATTAATTCCAGCCCAATCTAGAAATTAAGCGACGAAATTAAGTTACCATTTTAACACAGCCGCCTCAATTCCTTGCTCTCTGCGGATTTTACTATCCTTTTCAAACCATTCAATAATTTGTTTGTGGGTTAAATCTTCCACCGCAATCCCATAATCTTTCGCAATAATCACTAAAAGACGCTGAGACGAAATCGTTAAACGGGTTAAAAACTTTTCTGGAGAGGACAATAATGAAGCATCCACATCTAAAGATTCTTCTTCGGTTAAAAAATTAGGCTGTTGCATAAGTCAGCGGTTAGTCCTCCTTTTGCTTTTGTGCAGAGTCCAGTAAATTCTAAGTTTCTATTTGGGATCGAATATCGAGAATCACCTGTTGTAAATTTTTATCAGATGGACGTTTTTGGAACTCTTTGTGTGTATAAAGCCAAACTAAGTCAATCTCTTGTTTCTCATGGTTTACAATATAGATTAGCCTTCCTTGTCTTGATTCTCCTTGCAAGTTAGGCATTTTAAAATGTAACTTGCGGAGTTCTAGGTGTTCTGGTAACTTGAGATTACTAGGAATTGGCTCTAAATCAGCACACCTCGGCTCACTGCTAATTTCTTCAACTTTTTTTTGAATTGTTTCTTTAAATTGAGTTTGCAACTTTTTACTTTTTTTATAATGACTTTTTCTGAGTGCTACAAAAGACGTTTTAAACTTCTCGGACGGCTTAATTTTATAGGCTAGTGAGCCACTCTCCAAACTCATCTTGGGTCATTGCAGAATAATTTTCGGAGTCTGCTAACGTTTCTTGTAAGGTTTCAGACAGTTTACGATCATAATCAGGATGCGATCGCTCGATTTTATCTAATACCGCATTGATCAACCGATAGACAGCATTGCGATATTGTACAAAAGCATCTTCTCCACTATTTAGTAACATCCAAGCAAAGGATAACCGTTGTGTTAAACGCTTCAACCATCCCTGAACTTCCCCTGACTCATTCAGCGCATCATAAACCATAGTAGTCAGCAGTGTTTGCTCATCGTTAGATAAATTATCCCACTGTTGTTCAACCAATATCGCTAATTGGTCTAAGAAACCAGTGAATTGTTCTAACCTCGATGAGTTCACTCGACGAGGTTTAGAGATTTTGGAGAAGTCTTGGGGAGAGAATTGCCCCAACTGCTTTAAAACTGCAGTAGTCATGATCTTGACGATGCTAACTTAATCTTTCACTTTATTCTACCTATTCCTTCGCCCGAATCAGATAACCACAACGATGTTCACCATCATTCAGCCAATGGGTTCGCTCCACCGTACAATCCGGTAAAATAGCCTCAAACATCTCCAACTCATGGCCGCAAACCGTCGGGAAAGACTCCGCAACCTCAGAAATGGCGCAGTTATGCTCAGAAAACATAAAACAATCCTCATTCCCCTCAACCGGATGTAACTCCGCCATATAGCCTTCATCTTGCCGTAACTGCACCAATAACTCAACGCGCTCTTTAAGTGGCCGTTTCCCTAAAAATTGGCGGTACTCCGCGGCCTTGCGCTCCCACTGTTTCCGTAAAACAACCCCAACTTGTTCCTCTCCCACGGTTTCGACTAGCGTATCCAGAAACGACACCGTAAACTCCCCGTAACGGTGGGGAAAATACTCCTTTCCCTCCCGACTGAGAAAATAACGGTGTTGAGGCCGGCCCATCCCCACCTGGACCGACTGATGTTCAATTAACTCGGACTTCTCCAAGTCCTTCAAATGCTTCCGCGTCGCTTGGGGACTAATTTCCAATGCTTCCGCTAACTCGTGGGCCGTCGCTTGGCCCTGTTTGAGTAAATATTGCAAAATATCTTGTTTCGTGGAAGCCTGGGCTGTAGAGGCGGGGGTTTTCGGCGTTACTGGGTTAGTCGTCATGGTTCTGTGGTTGACTCTGGCTGTAACAGACGTAGAAAATTGGCTTTGACTTTGACAACTTCTCTGTTGTTAATGTAACCTAAAGATAGTTAAACAACCAAATCGTTGTTTAAGTCCTTAACCTCTATATTAATTCAGACCACCAGTTATCGTGAACAGTAATCATGAAGTAATCGTGATGACAGTAATTTGAGGGTGATGGTAATTTGATACTCTAAGAGACGATGCCATTAGAGCCAATGCCCTAGAGCCAATGCGACCCTCTCCCCCTTGAGTACGCGAATACTCTCAATCTTCTACTTGAATCATTCTACTTGAATCTAGACCGCGGAGAACACACAAGCCATGACTGCTACATCTGTCAAAACCTTAGTTAACCAACCTTACAAATACGGTTTTATCACCGATATTGAAGCCGACACTATCCCCCGTGGGTTAAGCGAGGATGTCATCCGACTCATTTCCGCGAAGAAAAATGAGCCGGACTTCATGCTAGAATTTCGCCTCAAAGCCTATCGCCAGTGGTTGAAGATGACTGAGCCCGACTGGGCTCATGTGGGTTATCCCCCGATTGATTTCCAAAATATTATCTACTACTCGGCCCCCAAGAAGGATGAAAATAAAGAAAAATTAAATAGTCTTGACGAAGTTGACCCGACTCTGCTAGAGACCTTTGAAAAGTTAGGAATTCCCCTTTCGGAACAAAAACGACTGGGTAATGTAGCAGTTGATGCGATTTTTGATAGTGTCTCCGTGGCGACTACCTTTAAGGAAAAATTAGCCGAGGAAGGGGTTATTTTCTGTTCTATTTCTGAGGCGATTCAGGAACACCCAGAATTGGTGAAAAAATATTTAGGGTCAGTTGTTCCTCCAGGGGATAATTTCTTTGCCGCTTTAAATTCGGCGGTATTTAGTGATGGGTCTTTTGTTTATATCCCTAAAGGGGTAACTTGTCCCATGGAACTGTCCACTTATTTCCGCATGAATAACGGGGAAACGGGACAGTTTGAACGGACTCTCATTGTGGCTGAAGAACGGGCTTCTGTGAGCTATTTAGAGGGTTGTACTGCTCCGATGTACGACACCAACCAGTTACACGCTGCTATTGTGGAGTTAGTGGCCTTGGATGATGCCGATATTAAATACTCTACGGTACAAAACTGGTTTGCCGGAGACGAAGAAGGAAAAGGCGGAATTTACAACTTTGTCACCAAACGGGGACTTTGTAAAGGGAAGAATGCTAAGATTTCTTGGACACAAGTTGAAACGGGTTCGGCTATTACTTGGAAGTATCCCAGTTGCGTGTTAGTGGGGGATAATTCTGTTGGGGAATTTTATTCTATTGCTCTGACGAATAATAAGCAACAGGCTGATACGGGGACAAAAATGGTACATATTGGGAAAAATACCCGCAGTACCATTATTTCTAAAGGTATTTCTGCCGGAAAATCCTCTAATAGTTACCGGGGGTTAGTGAAAGTAGGGCCGAAAGCACAAGGGGCCCGGAATTACTCCCAGTGTGACTCAATGTTAATTGGGGATACTGCTGAGGCCAACACTTTCCCCTATATTCAGGTGGAAAATAATACGGGGAATGTGGAACACGAGGCATCAACCTCGAAAATTGGGGAAGATCAGTTATTCTACTTTGCCCAACGGGGGATTAATACTGAGGATGCTATCTCGATGTTGATTAGTGGCTTCTGTAAAGAGGTGTATAATCAATTACCTATGGAGTTTGCGGCTGAGGCGGATAAGTTAATGAGTCTCAAGTTAGAAGGAACTGTTGGGTAGTTGACTCTCTGCTCATGTTTCCTACAAGCTATTGAACCTTGGGTTTTAACCCAAGGCTCATAGGGAAAACCCGTTAAAACGGGTTAAGGTATTTGAGGCCAACTAAAAACTCCTTTACCCTGATCAACACTGAAGTATTATTGGCAACATTAAGCAAAAACAATGATTAAAGAAAACAGCGAGGTTATTCTTTCCGTTCGGAATTTACACGCGACTGTGGAGGGGACTCCCATTCTCAAGGGGATGAACTTTGAGGTGAAAGCGGGGGAAATTCATGCCATTATGGGGCGGAATGGTTCGGGGAAAAGCACTTTTTCTAAGGTGTTGGCCGGCCATCCCGATTATGAAGTGACCGATGGGGAGATTATTTATCACGGTGAGAATATTTTAGACCTAGAGCCAGATGAACGGGCGTTAAAGGGGTTATTTTTGGCGTTTCAGTACCCGTTGGAGATTCCTGGGGTGAGTAATTTGGATTTTCTCCGGGTGGCTTATAATTCTAAGCGCAAGGCTCAGGGGAAAGAGGAACTAGATGCCTTTGATTTTGAGGATTTAGTGGAGGAGAAGCTGAATATTGTCAAGATGGAGGCTAGTTTTTTAGAACGGAGTCTCAATGAAGGGTTTTCTGGGGGAGAGAAGAAGCGGAACGAAATTCTGCAAATGGCGTTGTTAGAACCCAGTTTGGCGATTTTAGATGAGACGGACTCTGGGTTAGATATTGATGCGCTGAAGATTGTGGCCCAAGGGGTGAACCAGTTGGCGACTCCGGAGAATGCGACGGTGATGATCACCCACTATCAACGGTTGCTGAATTATGTTGAACCGGACTATGTTCATGTGATGCAGGGGGGACAGATTATTAAGAGTGGTGGAAAAGAGTTAGCATTAGAGTTGGAATCTCGTGGTTATGAGTTTCTTGAAGAACAGGCGATCGCGTCGGAGGTGACGGCTTAATGACTGTAGAAACATCCCCAACCCCCTATACTCCTACTTTAAATTTACCCCCAGATGCTCCTTCAGATGAGTTTCTCAATCAGTTGTTGCGGCAAAGTGAGCAACAAAAGGTTAATATTCATACGGAAATTAGCGGTTGGTTGCAGGAGTTGCGCCAACGGTCTGCCTATGATGTGACCAAGCAACGGATGCCGAGTCGCAAGGACGAGGAATGGCGATTTACAGACATTTCGGAGTTATTGGGGCTGACGTTTCAGTTGCCCCAGTCTGGGGAGTTAACGAAGAATGCGATCGCGCCCTTAACCCTTCCCGAAGCCAAACAAACCCGCATTGTCTTCGTCAACGGCATTTTTGCCCCCAACCTATCCGATACCTCTGGACTCCCCGAAGGAGTCTATGCGGGCAACCTATCTAACCTTCCCCTCGATAACTGTTACGAGGCCATCAAATACATTGCCTATCAAGACGGAGATAAAGAACTCTTTACTGCCCTCAACAGTACCGGATTTCCCGATGTCGCCGTCATTTGGGCCAACCCCAACGTCATCGTTGAAACCCCTATTCATCTCCTCTTTATCAGCACCGTCGAAGAACAACCCAGCTTCACCCAACCGCGAGGGTTAGTTATCGCTGAACAAGGGGCGAGTTTGCAAGTGGTGGAACATTTCGCCGTTGCCAGTGATAACCAATGTTCGGACATTCCTAAAAATCGGCCTTATTTCAACAACAATGTAACCGAGGTCTTTATTAAAGAGAATGCCCGCGTCAACCACACCCGCAACCAACGGGAATCCGGGGATGGTTTCCACATTGGCAAAACCGCAGTATCCCAAGAAAAACACAGCCATTATACTTGCAACGCCATCACATTAGGGGGCAAACTCTCCCGTCATAACCTACACATTTGGCAAAAAGGAGAGTCCACCGAAACCTATCTCAACGGGTTAACCCTCATTGGCCGAGAACAACTGGCCGACACCCACAGCGCACTGTATTTACAATACCCCCACGGAGTCACCGATCAACTGCATAAATGTGTGGTCGATGATCAAGCCCATTCGGTGTTTAATGGAAAAGTCCACGTTCCCCAAGCCGCCCAACTCACCAACGCGGGCCAACTGAACCGGAATTTACTCCTCTCTCCTAAAGCGAGAGTGAACACCAAACCGGAATTACAGATCACTGCTGATAATGTGAAATGTACCCACGGGGCAACAGTAAGTCAAATTAGCGCAGATGAATTATTTTATCTGCAAAGTCGGGGAATTAATGCAGAAAATGCCCGTAATTTGCTCTTGGATGCCTTTGCCGGAGAAATCTTAGAACGTCTCCCAGTGGCCTCCTTGCAAAAAGTCCTAGCGCAATGTGTGGCCTGTCGAACCTATGAATAAGTAGTCATTTGTTGTTGGTTCTTTGTTCTTTGTTCTTGGTTGTTTGTTTTTTGTGAACAAGGGAACAGGGAACAATTACCAATTACCAATTACCAGTTACCAATTACCAGTTACCAATTACCAATTACCCAAACCATGACACTCATTCAAGAACAAACCCTCGCTGCCAAAACCCGGTCAGATTTCTCGATTTTACATCAATTGGTTCATGAGGATAAGCCTTTAATTTATTTAGATAATGCGGCCACGTCACAAAAGCCCAATTCTGTTTTAAAAACCCTACAAGACTATTACACCCAAGATAACGCCAATGTCCACCGAGGGGCGCATACATTAAGCGTTCGTGCCACAGAAGGCTATGAAGGGACTAGGGATAAGGTGGCAGGGTTTATTAATGCTGCGTCTCGTAATGAAATTGTTTATACTAGAAACGCCAGTGAAGCGATTAATTTAGTGGCTTATAGTTGGGCGTTAAATAACCTAAAAGCCGGGGATGAAATTATTACTTCTGTGATGGAGCATCACAGTAACTTAGTACCTTGGCAAATTGTTGCCCAAAAAACGGGAGCAATTATTAAGCACGTTGAGCTTACCGAAGAAGAAGGATTTAATTTTTCTCAGTATCAATCCTTACTTTCTGAAAAAACAAAATTAGTTGCAGTGGTTCATGTTTCTAATACATTAGGTTGTATTAATCCCGTTGAAGAAATTACACAACTTGCCCATCAATACGGGGCGAAAGTGTTAATTGATGCTTGTCAAAGTATCCCCCACATGAAAGTAGATGTGCAAGGGATAGATTGTGATTGGTTGGTGGCTTCGGGGCATAAAATGTGCGCTCCAACGGGGATTGGCTTTTTATACGGGAAATTGGATTTATTAGAGTCTATGCCGCCGTTTATGGGGGGTGGGGAGATGATTCAAGATGTATTTTTGGATCATTCCACCTATGCGGAATTACCCCATAAATTTGAAGCGGGAACTCCTGCTATTGGGGAGGCTATAGCGTTAGGTGCGGCTGTCGATTATTTAAGTCATTTAGGCATGGATCATATTCATGCTTACGAGGAAGAATTAACGGCTTATTTATTTAGTAAATTAGCAGAAATTCCTGATTTGCGAATTTACGGGCCAAAACCCGATAGTCAAGGGAGAGGACGTGCCGCATTAGCTGCGTTTAATGTGGAAGGATTGAATGCGAGCGACCTTTCTACTTTATTAGATCATGAGGGGGTTGCGATTCGCTCTGGCCACCATTGTACACAACCGTTACACCGAATTTTAGGGGTAACGGGGAGTGCGAGGGCGAGTTTATATTTCTACAATACTAGGGAAGAAATTGATCAGTTTGTGGTGGCGTTAAAAGAGACTATTGAGTTTTTTAGAAGTATGATGGCGTAATTGTTTTGTTGGTTCGTAAGTAAGCATTCAGCCATCAGCCATCAGTAAAATATGCCTTGGGTTAAAACCCAAGGCTAATAGCTTAAACCCGTTAAAAACGGGTTGAGAGGTTAACGATTATCAGCCATCAGTAAAATATGCCTTGGGTTAAAACCCAAGGCTAATAGCT
>NZ_JAQMSD010000298.1 GCF_028330525.1 Spirulina sp. CS-785/01 | reverse complement strand
GTACACAGGAAAGACGGATACTGTTACGCATTCTAATCAGGATGCCCTATCGGGCAGTTATTCATGTAAGGGGAAGATTTCCTCCCCTTCGTGAAGGATAGGAGTCTCCATCTTCCCCTTACCAACCCAATTTACGATGAGACCGGGACTACCATCTAGGGCAGTTTTTATATCGTGGCAATGTCTGTGAAGAAGCTGGAGGTTTTTGTACTTGTCCTTTCCACCTTATATAATTGTACCGCAACCTCCTGCTAAAACTTCTTCAGGTGCGATCGCGCACATCATTTCCATTCGCATTTCCCTCAAACAGTCCCGTCTCTTTTATTTTAGTCTTCTGTCATCACCCGTAACCGAACAGACTGTTCTCCCTCCTCATCTAACTGGACTTCGATCATGTCACTGGTGAGAGTTTCTAGACAGGTTAGCAGCGATCGCAAATGAGGATTACTGGCCCCAGTGTCCACATACAACCGATCCGCCAATTTCCCTAACCGCGTCCAAGTGGTGAATAACTTCCCCACTGTTTGTTCTAAATTATTGGCTTGTTTCACCAAATCCGCGGCCACATTTAAACAGTCCAACCGTAACGCCTCCTCTAACGCCATTTCTAGGTCTAAAGACCCTTGCTTGAGGGTTTGCACTTGGGCCGCTGCATCGAGGTATTTGGACAAATTTCGGGCCGATGAGGTGACATTTTTCACCGTATCCACATCGGGATTGCCAGCCACTTCTTGCTGAATCGGTTTTAAATGGAGATCGGGGAGTTTCTCCATTTCCTTCACCAACGGGGCTAGGTGACGGGTTGGGAGACCGCCTTCGGAGGCTTTTTCTTTCACCTCTGGGGGGAGTAACTCGGAACTCATGGCCGTCCATTCATCGGAGAGTTGTTTCACTTCTCTGCGAGTAATGCGATCGCCCGATGCAGCAGCTTCACTCACCAATTTTTGCACCTCTGGGGAAGACTTCGCCGTTTCCACAAAGGCCCGTTTACTAAAATTATTAATATCTTCTGGGTTCAATTGGCCTTCTGCAAGCAGTGTATCGGCACTATTAGCCAACTGAATTAAGGCGTAGGCTTGACTTTTGGTAATTTCCCGATTTTTCAGCCAATTTAAAAAGCCAGTCCCTCGGCCTTCCCCACCCACCTTTTCCCGGTCCCGGACTGCCCGCAACACTCGTCCCCGCCAAATATCCGTTTGCAGATCGAAGCGTTCACACACCTTCCACACCGTATCCAGTTGTTGCTGGAAGTCGTATTCCTGAATCTCCTCATCTTCAGGATCAGGAAGCTGGAAGTCGAAGTCTGCGGGGGTTGAGAGGGCTTCTGCTATCTCTTGGGAGGAGGGGGTACTTTGAACCATAATGCCAATCGCTTGTGCCGGACAGTCGAAATATTATTGCATAATTTTGGGGTTCTAGGTTGGGGATTGGGCGGGGAGAAACCGGGTTTCTGTGGCCAATTGGGGGGAAATCTCAGCATTCTTGAGAGAAAGTCGGTTTTTTGGAGGTAAAACAATATTAGTCTGGACTCACCAAGACAAAGCCTCGCGTTTTCCCGGAAACCGAGTCAATGGTATTTGTTGCCCGCCATAGGTCTTCGACAGACACCCAAACTGGGGGATACTTATAACGGGCGACATCTAAAATTAAAACGCGATCGCTCCCCTCATGATACGCCGCCACCGGAGAAATATGTCCCCCTCGTTCTTGGCCCATCGAACTCCGCAGATAATTCACCAAGACAAAATTATCCGACTCCTGCAAATTCGCCACAATCAAACGGCGAAACTCCTCCAGCGTCACCTCCCCCCCATGATACACCTCTGCCTCCACCGGATAACTTTCCAGCAGTCCCGCCAACTCCTCCAACGTCATCCCCATCCTTGCAACTTTAAATAACTCTTAATACTTTTATATTATATTATGCAGAATTCAGCGTCTATTTCAAATACAAAAATCCAAGACATTATAGAACCACTTTATGGTCAATTGTGCTGGGATGCTGATTTAAGTTATGGAGAAGAACTAAATTTAGAATTTGGAGGTCGAACCACCATCCTAAAAACACCTAAATTTACCCTAGAAAAAGGAGACTGGAGTTTAGGGACAAGAGATTCTAATTGGGTTTTATCTTATCAAGATAATAATATTATAACATCAGAAGCAGATAGTAAAAGCATCCGAACAGAAGTACAGAATCTTGAAGGAAAAAGGGTTAATTCGGTAATTATTCAAAACAATGGTGGTTTACAAGTTAACTTTAACGGTAATTATCAATTGACTATCATCCCTGTCATTGATCTGAGTGAAGATGCCTTATTTAACTGGGAATTATTCACCCCAGATCATAAAATATTAAGAATTAAAGCCAAAAGTCCATCTCAATTTACTTGGTCTTATATTTCCAGTCAGACTAAAGTATAAATTACTAAACTTATCTTCAAACATTAGTCATTGTTTTTTAATGGGAGTTAACTGGACAATCAAAAATCGTTAAATCGAGAAAATTATCAACAACGGACAGCCTCGATAGAGCGTAAAGAGATAGACTTCATTTCAGTTAATGAATTCGTTAGTTTTTTATAAACTTGTGGGTTAGGTAAATGAATAAAAGCATTTCCTGCTCCCCTATATAAAGGCTTCCCAAAAATATCCTGTTTTTCGGTATGGGTAGGAATAGGAAATTTAAACGTATTCTTTCCTTGAGTCGCTACAAAAATTAATCTCCGTCTTAATTGGGGTGTGCCAAAATCAGCAGCGAGTAACTCTTGGTGCTTCACTTGATAGCCAATTTGTTGAAAGGCTTTATAAATTTCTTCTAGCATATTAGAACGCTTGACCTGTGTGAGTCCATAAACGTTTTCCATAATGACAATTTTAGGGTCTAATTGAGCAATATGCTCGATATAATTACGGTATAATCGTCCTAGTGGGTCTTGAGTCGCTTTTTGTCGTCCTGCAACGCTGAACGGTTGACAAGGGGGGCCTCCCATCAACACATCAGGTTTTTGTCCCATTTGCTTTAAAACGATATCCCCAGAAAAGCTGGTAATATCACCTAACAAGAAATTCCAGTTGGGTCGATTGAATTGTATCGTATAACCACAAGATGGCTCAAGGTCTGTGGCAAAAATTGTTTGAAATTGATGTTGTTTTGAAGAGGCTTGCTCAAACCCTAAATCTAACCCTCCTGCTCCACAAAAATAAGACGCAATGGTAATTTTTCCATAGATTCCACGCTCGGCTAAAAAATCGGTGACTGAAGTAGCAATTGCTCTTGCTAACTTCACAGGAACAGCATTACCAATTTGATGTTGAACTTCACCCAGTTTGCCAACAAAAACCCAATCATCGGGGAAATCTTGAAGACACGCTGCTTCTCTAGGGGTAATATAACGATCTGCAACCGGATGAACAAATTTATTATAAATATAAGCTGTCACGGTAAGACTAGGTTTATCCATCTCTAGTCTTAATATTCTTAAATTTGGCCCCCCAGTTTTTTTCTCTCCAGTCCGAATAAAACTTTTATGTTGTAAATGAGGAGGTAAGTCTCCCATTTTTCCACCGGGAGGAAGGTGCTTGATGCGCTCTAAAACAATGCCATCATACTCTCTGGTAATGTGATTATGAATCATATTAACTCATTCCTTGTAAACGCATCATCTAAGGCTAAAATATAGTCAAATGGTCTTTTTAAATTTTGTGGATTACAAGTATATTGGCCTTGCTCATTTTCTTGCAATAAATCTTCTGGACTCCAAAAAATATCATAAAATGGTTCAATATAGTCTTGTCCGTGTCGGTAAGCAGGTAGGTTAGAAATTAAGGCAGTTTTTATGTTGTCTTGGGGAAATCTTTTAGCTCCCTCAATACTCAGTTTAAAAGTTTGATAAATTCCTTTTTTAATATCATCGGTTCGGTCTAGTCCAGCACTGGTTTTAGAGTCTGAAATGGATTGTTTTGTCGGCCAATTAAATTGTTCTTTGGCAATTTTAGGAGGTTGTCCAGACGCATTGGCAACATAATAAAAAAGAGTATCTCTATTTTTATTTTTGTAGGCTTGTCGAATTAGCTTCCAGGTTTCGACATAATGTTCAACAACCTGAGAATTCTTTTCATTGACTAAATAATTAATTGCCGGAGCGAAAGGCCATAGCTCATCACGGGGTTTACCCAAGGATATTAAATCATTACAGTGAAGATACAAGGCACTCTCTACACTTTCTACCTGAGTTCTAGTAAGTTGTTTAGGGTTCTGTTGTAAAGAGGAAGGAAGGGCAAAGAGAAAGGAAAAAGTTGTTAAGGGAGAGGCTTTAATTTCACATAAGATGATTCTACCATCTTGATGGTGTAATACTGCATCTACCATCCCCACTCCGCCGATAGATTTTACTTGAGTTAAATTATCGAAAAGGAGTTCTATAAATCTCAGAATGATTTCACTGGTTAATTTTCCAATTGCCCCAGACTGGGGTTTGGCGGCTTTTTGATAATGCCAAGTCTGTTGACTCAACAATAAGGGAGTACACAGATTAATAAATCCAATATGCACATTATAAGGCCGGGGAAGATGATTAAATACCTGAAAATGCTTTTGAAGGTTGGGGATGGTGTCGATAAAGGCCAAACTCATGAGGACATCAAAAGCAAACGCACTATGGGCTGAACTTTTGCCTTTAGCCCACAAAATCAGGCGATCTGCGTACTCTTTCCAAGGATAAGCAACCAAGGGAAGATTGCCGACTTTTCCTTGAATTAGGTCTCTGGTAATTTCGGTCATTTTTCTCTATTCGCTTTCCTCCTCTAAGGGGTTTGGTTCTGGGTTTTCTACTGGGTCAACGGGTAAAATGGTGATATAAGGATCAATGCCTTCCTCCGCTATCCACCCCGAATGATGGCGGACGGTGGTTTGATTTTCGGTTAATTCTAAAAGGGTTAAGTCTCCCCGGATAGCATGGGCATTGGGGAGGTTTTCCGGGTAGGTGAAGGTAGTCCCAATGCCAATGGGGCCACCCCCGACTACGTTGAGGGAGACTTGATCAAATCCCCGTTTGAAGCGGTTTCCGTTCCAATGCCATTGACGACCGGGCCAGTAAACCGGGGCAAAATAAGGGGGAACGTCCCAGTCTTGGTCGGACCAGTCGCTTTTTCCTTCTTCGACGGTGGCCACAAATCCCTCCTCATAATAGATTTCGTAGCGATGCTGAGTCGCGTCTGGGTTCAATAGGGGCGTTTTCCAGAGGATTTCGAGGGGGGCGACGGCTTCAAGGGTGGTGGCGGCTTCTGCGTCCCCAGAGGTGGCGTAGAGGTCGATTTCTGCGGGGGGTTCGGCGAGGACGGCATATCGCCAGCAGGTCCAACTGTCTTGGGTTTGAGAATTTTGCCATTGGACTTGACAAATGCCGTTCCCTGTGCTGACCCAGAGTTCCTCGCCGTCAATCCAGAGATGGGTGGGGATGGCCCCGATGAGGGGACTGTTGCGGATGTGGTGGGGGGTGATGGTTTGGGGGTTGGGGTCGTAACGGACGAGGCCGAGGCCGGGGAGGTAGGGGTTGCCTTCTCCGGAGGTTTTGGTGGTCATCCAGAGGATTTTGGGGTCGCTGTCGGTGGCGGCTAAATCGGTGATAATTTGGTTTTGGATGGGTTCGGGTTGGACGACTGCCATGGCCTGGGTGTCGGGGTGGTAGGTGAGGAGGGTGGCAATTCCGGTGAACCCTTCTCCTTGGGGGGCTGAGATGGACCAGAGGATTTTATCGCCCCAGGGAATATGGTTGATGATGTCGGGATAGGCTAAACTAAAGCCGATTTCGGCGTTTCTTACGTCTTGAACGGTGTAGAGTTCGCGGGTGATGGGGGTGTCTTGGTTGGGGGGGAGGAGTTCAAAGAGGACTCGTTCTGCTTCGGTGGTGGTGGCCATGTTCTCGAAGGGGTTGGGGTCGAGTCGGGTTCGGTATTGGTAGGTTTCTCCCTGAAATTGGACGGTTTGGTAAGGGGGGTCTGCGAGTTGGTCGTAAAGTTCTTCTCCGGTGGGGGTGGTGTCTGGGGTGGGGGTATAAGTTCCGGGTTGAAGGGTCCATTCTCTGTTTCCTCGACAGTACACGAGGTCGTAGTCTCTGGTTTGAAAGCGGATGGTGTCTTGGTTTCCGGTTACGGTTTGGGTGAAGAAGTTGAAGGGGTTGGGGAGGTCGTTTTCGGGGGGGGATGCGAGGGGGATGGGGGTTTCGGTGGGGGTGGGACAGTTTTCGACGTTTCCGGTGAGGTTTTCTGCTTGGGAGGTATTGTTGGGGGAGTTACAAGCGGTGAGGAGTCCGGTGAGTAAGAGGGTGACGGTTCGTTTCATGGGTTTTGCTGAGTTGTGTTTGGTTCGGGGAAAGATGGTAGGTTAGGCAAGGAGTTAGAGGGGATGCGGCCTGATGTGGGGTTGGATACGGGGATTTATAATTGCGATCGCAGTTTTAATTGCAGTTTTAATTGGGGTGGGAGTCGCGTCTCCTGCGTGGGCTACGACTCCCCCTGCGGCCACGACGGTTTTGACTTCTGAGTTACTCCAAGACCAACTGGCCTCTCCCGAACCCCAAGGGGGTTATACGGTTCTCAATCTAAGTCACTTTATCATTGATTTAACCCCAGAAAATAGTGAGTTTCGAGAAGAATTCTATCAAAGGATTCAAAATAAATTGAAAAATGCGAATGTTCCCTTGGGGTTAGATTTACGTCAGTCGATTATTAAGGGGCCGTTTCAATTACAACGGTTGACGATGAAAACAGCGACGGTTTATGAAACGTTGAAGACGGTGTTAAATGCGATGGAGTTACAGCGTTTACAAGACCAGTTTTCGTTGTTTCCGGATAATAATGAAGGGTATAAGGTGAATTATCTCCATTTGTTTCGCAGTCCGTTACTCTTGGAGGGGACGGAGTTTCAAGAAGATGCGACTTTTACGAATGTGGTTTTTTTACATCCCATAGAGGGGGAACAGACCAAGTTTAATCAGTTGAATGATTGGTCGGGGAGTACGTTTTTACGGTCGGTGAATTTCGGGAAAACTCGCTTTTTTGGGGATGTAAGTTTTATTCGGTGTCGGTTTGTGAGAAATGCCCGGTTTGAGGATGCACAGTTTAAGGAAAATGTCAAGTTTGGCGAGGCAATTTTTCAGGATAAGGGACTGTTTAATCGCGCTAGTTTTTTCGGAGTTGCGGACTGGCAAAACTCTCAATGGGAAGGGGAGGGAAGTTTTCAACAGGTGGTCTGGAATAATCGGGTTATGTTTAATAAGAGTCGCTTTTTAGGGCTATTGGATTTTAATAATAGCACGTTTGAAGAAGCGGCAGCGTTTCGGAGTAGTCGGTTTAATCAAAAAATTGATTTTACGGAGGTGAGTTTATTAGATCAAATTGATTTTAGTGATGCTGTTTTTACGAGTCAGGCCAAGTTGGTGGTATCTGGCCTTGCTTTTGATTCAGATGATGCGAAAATTTTTGGGGATAAGGGACAAATTGGTCAGGTGATTTCCGTTCCGAGTTTACCTGGAAATGAAAATACGTTACGGAATTTAGTGCGGAATTTTCGCAAGTTAGAACAAATTCCAGATGCGAATCAAGTGGACTATACGTTGAAGCAGTTACAGTTAGAAGAAATTACGACTCGCATTGTGGGGACTCCGGTGAATTGGGCATTTTTATGGAGGAGAGGGGCAGATTTGCTGAATTGGTTACGGTTGAGTGTATTATTGTTGTTGAGTGAGTATGGGACTAATTTTAATTTAATTTTGAGTGTGGGAGGGGTTGCTATTGCTTATTTTAGTCTCCTTTTTTGGTTGATTGATCGGTGTCGGTATAAGTTCCCATCTCCTATTCTTCCGAGTGGGGTGGAAATTCGTTGGATGGTGGGAAGTTTTATGGTGTTGTTGGGGTTAAGTCTTGTAGGGATTTTACATAGTAGTAAGTCTCCGTATTTTTCTTTACTGTGTGTGGGGGTTATTTTGCTTCCGTTTCCTCTGGGTTTAGTGTGGAGATTATATCAAAAAGGTCGCTATCATCCTTTGTTGGATTATCCTTATATTATGGAGAATGGGGCAGAACGTCAATTACGGATTAGTATTGGCAGTTTACCGATTTTACCTAAGTTTGCGTTTTACCGCGATCGCTATACCTATATCCCTTGGAATCGGGGGTGGAATTGGTTGAATTATTATGGGTTTAGTTTAAATAATTTTCTCAAGTTGAGTTTTAATGATTTACGGGTGAGGGATGAACATCTCCCTGGTATTGTGTCGGTTTTGGTTTGGTATCAGTGGGGGTTGGGAATTTGTTATATTGCGTTGCTGTTTTGGACGTTATCTCGCACGATTCCGGGGTTAAATTTGTTGTTGTATTTGAGTTAGGATAGGAGGGAATGGGGAATGGGGGAGATGGGGAGTAACAACTGATTACTGATTACTGATTACTGTTTAAACGGTTTAGTCCTCATGGAGGGCTTCGGTTTCCACTTCCCAGTCTTCGGGGAGGATGGCCACACGGGCGTATTTTAGCCCTGTGACCCCTTGTAAGGCTTGGACAGTCCCAGACTCGATTTTGGAGTCCACCCAGCCTTCTCGGACCAAATAACGCAAATACTGATGATATTCTGACCATTCCTGCTCAGAGGAATAGACAATGGTGAGCATTCCGGGTTGGGTGATGCGTTTCCCTTCTTTGGTGTCGATGCCTTTATCTATGCGCTTTTTCACGATTTCGTAACGGGTGTCTTTAGTCCCCATGACATCGAATAAGCGTTCGGTTTGTTCGTCGTGGAAAATATTGACGGTGGTATTCTGAACTAGGACGAGGTGGGAGACTTCTAGGTTAAGATTAGCCCGATCGCGCAGATCAAAGCAAGTCCGCGCACAATCACAGATGGCTCGCAGTTGTTCATAGCGTAAACTGTGAAGGTGGAAGATGGAGAAATTACTATTCACCGAGGACCCAATATAGATCATGTGGTCGATACCGTCGCTGACTTCCATGTCACAATAGTGGGGGAGAATGTCCTGCATCTGTTCTTGCCATTGTTCCCAGGTGGTGCGGAGTTGGGCGGTAATTTGTTGGATGACTTCATCGTATTGTTTGCGGGAGTCGTAGATGCAGTGTTGTTGGGGATCACAAGCGTCATTATAGTCTTCTACGGCAGCGATCGCACCCTCCCCACATTGACGAAAATAGTCAAAATACACCTCAATATGCTGTTGGAGGTAGTGGATGGCCGTCACTTCATCCTCTACATGAACTTCCTGAGAGAGACGTTCAATATAAGCCAGTAAATCAACTTGTAACTGTTCTAAAAAGGCGATAGGCTTAACCGCTAAGGCTTCCTCAACCATGCGTAAGGCCAGATCAAATTGCGTCAGTAAGTCCTCCTGAATGGCCCGGTTGCGTTCCCGTGAGGACCCGCGAATGTCGGAAATGCCGTACATGGGGTAAACATCGTTAAAAATAATTTTCTCTGGGGGGAGTCCCATGCTACGACGTTCTGCTTCTTGTAAAAATCGCCATTCCACGGCAGGATGAACGCGAGAGAAGCGGGTTTCGGTGGCCTGGGAGAAGGCGATACGGAGGGGGGGGAGTAAGGCTTCGGCGTGGGATGCGTCCAGTTGATCGAAATTATTGGCGCGATCGCTGCCTAAAATTAACATTCCCAATAAATTGCCCATTTGGGAAGGGTCCACATTGGACGTATCTTGTCGTAAGGGAATTAATAACAAAGACTGACACCCCCGGTCCAATAATTCCCGTTCTAATTCCGTATGACAAGTCCCCTGTAAGTCGGGAACATTCCACACCCGGTTGGCCGCGGTTGCTTTGAAAACGTGGGACTCCTCTAGGGTTTGATGGGTGAAGGTGGGGAGTTGTTCGGGGTGTTGCTGTTGGCAAAGATAAATTTGCGCTTGATTGGCTTTCCAACTGAGGAGGACGGTGGTTTCGGCCCGAAAGAGAGACCGCAACTGTTCGGCCACCTGACAGAGGGTATCTTGGTCTGTGAGGGAGTTTTGGGGAGAAATTAACAGTTGGGTTAACCGTTGGATGGTTTCTTGGGAGGTGACATCTAACCCTTCCCAGAGGAGTTCCCCTTTAATTTGATAATTAGACCAATTGAGTTGTTCTTCTAATACCGCTTGGGAGAGAGACTCTGGGTTTTCTACATCCAAGGCCGCGACCACATCGGAGGTGGGATCAATTAATTCGACTTGTAAATGTTGCGATCGCAGCCAAAATTGAATATAACGGGGTTCATCACTGAGGGGACTTTGTAAGCGGGTAATATACGGTTCTTCCAGAATACGCCAATTTTCCCCGGTGATGCCATAAATATCCCGCAATACCAAGGGGATGAGATGACGACGATACAGTTGGGTTTGTCGTTCTTCGTCAAAGTCTAAAAATAACTCAGACAAGGATAACCCCAAGGAAGCTAAATCTTGCACGCTTCCCACTCCCGTCAGTTCACAAAACCAATCATTAGCCCGCACAATAGTTAAATCATCGGGATTGAGAACCGCTTGTAACAGTTTACTACGGGGTTCTAAGTCCGTTGTTGAGTCCCCCAGGTCGGGAGTCTCTGTGGGTTCACTGTTGGGGGTTTGGAGAGGTGTTAAAGTGGGGTGTGATTTATTCATAGTGGTGCTTTGGGGTTTGGGGTTTCTGAGTGGGGGAGACACCCACAGCATAGATAAAAGTGACTGTACTTAGATTCTATGTTATAGTTCCCCCTCGTTTCCCGATGGCGATGGGGATATATACCAGTAATAAGGTGTTTTAAATTGGTATATGTGGATAGGGAACAGGGAACTCCGGAACAGGGAACGGGGAATAGGGAACAGGAAACAGGAAAGAGGTTGATAGGACTCTAGTTAACTGTTAATAACACAGTTTAAATGCCGAACAGCTTAATCAGTAATCAGTAGGGTGGGCATTGCCAGCCCTGTCAAGGTGGGTAACGAGATATGGCGGTTTGGAGTCGCCCTCACCCCCCAACCTTGGGAGAGGGGGAGAAAATGTCTCTCACAAGTGTCTGAAACAACGGTGTCTCGTTCTACAATTTCTCACCTTGACAGGGGTGGGTGGGCATTGCCCACCCAATCAGACATAAGAGTATATTTCTAAAGCAACATTTAAGGCGTGTCAAGGCAATATGGTGATCACATTCTTATGATCTATCCTCGTCATACAATATAAGTTTTCCGCAATCCGGTTAACCTATGAAAAATTACCAAGGACTCCCCACCATCGTAAATGCAGCCCAATAATAGGGGTGAGAGAAGTCCCGTTGGGCTAGTTTATCCCATTGTTCCCCATCCCCTAAACCCTTAAAACTGTCACTTGGGAGAGTATAATGGTTGTTTAATAAGGCCAGTTGCGCTTGTCGCAATGCCTCCACTTTAATTTTGACTTGGGGATCATATAACCCTTCATAAAATTGACTCATCATCACTAATGTTCCCCAGTCCGAAACATTCCATAAACTGGCGAGGGCTGACTTTGCCCCGGTTTGTACCGATAACCCTGCAAAGCCTAATTCTGCTTGTTTATCCCCCAAGGCCGTTTGACAAGCACTTAATACTAAAAGTTCAATGGGAGAAGCCTGATACCATCCCAGGTTTCGCAGTTGGGGGAGTTTTAGATGTTGGTCCCAGAGTTGCAGATAGGATTGGTCTGTATTACCCCGTTGAATAGTAGCATGGGTGGCTAGGTGAACAATGTCATAACCTTGGGAACTCTGGGTTTTGAGGGTTTCATAGGTAAAGGCTTCATTGAGAAAGGATTTTCCTTGGCCTAGGGTTTCGGTAATTAGGGAGAGTTCGTAGGGAACCGCCGGGAGGGGGTCTTTTTCGGTAAAATGCGATCGCCCCATTCCTAACACATTGGCCTGTTTTAACTCCTGATAGCGATGGTCAGTGAGGCTCATGCTGGGAATTTGACCAATGCTATATTTTTCAATGAGAAATTGTTGGCCGTCGTGAAGGGCCGCGAGGGGAAGTGTCCGCAACCCTGCATCTAAACTCACCACTAGGGTATCAATATTTAAGTGGTCTAATTCTTTTTCTAAGGGGGCAATAATCCAGTCATAAAGCTGACGAGAAGGGGCAAAATAGGCATTAGGCCGATGTTTGCTGAGGATACCTCGTCGATAGGCCCGGACGGTTTCCCGCAGTTTTTGGGCGTTTGCTTGAGGGATGCTACGACGAATAGGGGTCCCTTCGGGTAAGACGAGGACTAATTCTAATTGTTGCGGTTGGCTGAGAATATAGAGAATTACTGCCCGTTTCCCGGTTTCCGTTTCCACTCGTTGCAGGGTGTCGCGGATACTTTGGGCGGTTATTTTCTCTTTGCTGATGTCTTCATCTAAAAAACGGTCATAGTCGGCAGTGAAGGTTTGATCAACTAGGGTGACGAGTTGATCTGGGTTGGTGACGTTATTGAGGGAGGGGTTTAAGAAGAAGCGGTTGGAGGTGTCACTGACGGGAGATTGGCTGATGGTTGGATTTCTCGGTGGGGTGGTTTCAGGGGTTTGGACGGTGGTGGTTGCTTGTTGAATGCCTGGAATATTTAGGGAAAAATGATGATTGTCCACGGACCAATGCACTTGATATTGTCTGGTTTTGGTGTTGGCTTCAATTTGGGAGTTGCCTTGGATGGTTTCGCCGACTTCACGGGCAAAGGTTTCTACTAATTCGTCTAAGGAAGGGGTAGAGGAGTCTGGGGAGAAAGAAGACTCTGTATGGGGGTTAGAGGAGTCTGGGGAGAAAGAAGACTCTGTATGGG
>NZ_JAQMSD010000297.1 GCF_028330525.1 Spirulina sp. CS-785/01 | reverse complement strand
GGGAGGAAGTGTAAGGGTGGATGCGTCGGAGTGGGTGGAGATACAAGGGGAGAATGGGGGAGTTTCTGCACGGACGAGAGGGAGTGGAAATGCAGGTGATGTGAGTATTACGACTCCAAGATTAATTATTGGCAGTCAAGGGAGTGCCACGGTAGAAAGTTTGGGGACTGGGGATGCAGGAGATTTGCAGATTAGCAGCGATTACATCGACCTTAACCAAGGCCGCATTACAGGGGAAACGACTTCTGGACAGGGAGGGAATTTAACGATTACGGGTCGTGATATTCGCCTTTTAAATAATAGCCAAATCTCGACCACTGCGGGAACGGAGGATCAACCGGGAGATGGGGGCAATATTACGATTACCACCGATACGCTAGTGGGGTTACAAAATAGTGATATTACAGCGAACTCCTTTCGCGGTCGCGGGGGTCAGATTAATATTACCGCAGAGGGGATTTTTGGCTTAGAGGTGCGGGAAGAATTAACCCCTAATAACGATATTACGGCCTTTTCTCTGTTTGATCCTAGTCTCAATGGGGAGGTCAATTTACGCACCCCAGATATTGACCCCACCCAAGGGTTAACGGATGTCCCCACCATTGAGTCTCCCGAACAAGTGACGGAAGTGTGTCCAGAACGCGCAGATAATGAAGGGAATGAGTTAACCACCGCAGGCCGCGGTTTACCCACTGATCCCACTGCACCATTAGGAGATAGTGAAATTCTAGTTGAACCTATTGCTCCGGTTACAGAGACGGGAGAGGGGATTAATTCTTCCCCCCCAGTCGAAACCCCTAGTCGGGAGGTTTTGGTGGCTCAAGATTGGTATGTTAATGAGCAAGGCCAGTTAATTCTGACGGAAACAGCAACTAATTTTAGTCCACGCTCTTCTTGGGAATTTCCGGTACGCTGTCCAAATTGGCCTTAACTTTTCTGGGGCCATTCATCAATGGCCCCTCTGCCAATTAATTTCTCCCTGCATAAAAATTTCACCATCTCCTAGAGAATAATTAGAGCGACCTTGGAGTTGCTTGTTTACTGCGATCGCAATTTATCTCACTTTCTGCACAACTCTACCTTTACCCACAGGTGACAACCATGTTCAAGAAACTCTGGAAACGCTTATTCACCCAATCTCCTGTAACCCCAGAATCCCCGCAAATCCAGTCTTTCATCCTCGAACCCATTTTAACCCCCAGTGGGTTAATAGATGCGGGAGATGACCTTCCCGACCCCACCCCCGTTGAACTTCCCGAAGTCCTCTCTGCGTTGCATACCGGAGAGGAAACTCCCACCTTTGAGTCGGGATACTTCACCGTCGGAGACAGTGGAGAAGTGGAGATTGACTTCCTCTTTGATGGAGGGAAATATAAATTTGAATTAGGGATTTTTAGTTTAGAAGGACTGGATGCAGAACCCGGTTCAGAAGAATTTATCGAAGAAGCGGCCCGACGGAGTTTAAGCGACTCAGAATTAGGTCATGTGGTCTTATTTGACCAAAGTGAGGGAGCAAAATTTGAGGGAGATTTAGGAGAAGCAAAAAACTGGAACAAGGGAGACTATCAAGGATTAAAAACCGTTCAAATGCGGTCTGGGGAACAGTTTGGCATTATGCTTGTCCCCAATGGAACAGTAGAGGATGTCTATGAGAATCCTAGCGTGGGAGGAGCAAAACAACCCTTATTTTCCCTTTCCACGGCCAACCCTGATGATACCCTCCATTTAGGGCAAATTGCCGATGTGACGGGAGATGGGAACACCTTTGTCATGGAGGATGTGCGCTTTGATCATAGTTGGTATGACCAAGACTATAATGATTTAATTTTCCAAGTGCGAGGCGCAACTGGGAAAGCAGAATTACTGGATAATTTAATTGAGGGAGAGTCCGATTGGCGCGAAACGGATTTAGGACAGGCGATCATTGACTATACTGAGGGTTATGTGGGGGATGACCCTCTCCCGAATCGTCCCGACTCTCCCCCCGAAATTCCCCAGGAAAATCAACCCTTAATTGGGATGATTAGTACGGGAGTGAATGAAAATAACCCCGATATCGACCAAGATCGTTTAATTTTAGGGAAAGATTATATTGATGGGGATGATAACCCCTTACTTGCAGAGGGAGAGGGGAATGAAGCAGGGACACACCAGTTAGGGATAATTGCTGCAACCCAAGATAATGAGATTGGGATTGATGGAATTAATGATGAGACTTCCCTTTGGGTGAGTCGCAGTGATGGGGAAACTTGGATCAATTCCCTACAGGATTTTATCGAGACTGCAAAAACTTCCGAGTCTCCAAATGCAGTGGTGAATATTGGTTTCCCCATTGGGGATGGGTTGACCCCAGAAATGCAGGACACTCTCAATACGGCCCGGGAGGAGGGGGTTTTAATTGTTATTCCCGATGCAGGTCAAACTTGGCCTGATACTTACGATAATGTGATTGTAGTGGGATCGACGGGGGATGATGTCTCTGGAGGAGATATTCTGGCCGAGGGAGGAAGTGAAGACAACCCGGTGGTTTCTACCGTTGGGGAAGATATGGGGACTTCATCTGGGACCAGTGTGGCCGCATCTCAGGTGACAGGGATGGTGTCGCAAGTTTGGGGGGCCAATCCGGGGTTAAGTTCTCAGCAAATTGTGGAGATTATCCAGCAAACGGCCACGGAAGTGGACGGGGAAGGGGTGATTAATGTTGCTGCTGCGATTCATTTGGCCCAAGCAACTGAACCGGATTTTACGGATTTACTTCCCATTGTAGAGATTGATGACGAGGGTGAACCGTTGGTTGTGGAGGATGTTCGCCGTCCCAATTTCTTGCCGGATGAGTTACGGTTAATTAGCGATCGCTTCTATAACCCCACAGAATCCGTCTCTGTCGTCGGGAAAGTGCAAGATTTAGACGGGATTGAGGACTTACAGCAAATTGACTTCTGGTTACAAAAAGATGGGGGAGAGTGGGTTAATGTAAGCGATGCAACGGAGTTTACCCCTGATCCCTATAGTGAGGACAGTTATCGGTTTTCGCAAAATTGGGGAACTCTCGACCCAGGGAATTATCGCATTAAAGGGACTGCATTAGATGGGAGTCAGGTTGCATGGGAGACACAAATTGAGGAGTTTACCGTGTTATCAGTCCCGGAAGGTCAAGAATTGTCGGATCGGGTCAAAACTGCCATTCATCGGTCAGAAAACCTCCACAACTACAACCCAGACCCATTATCCCACACCACCGAATGGGTCGTCAGCGTCCAAGCCGGACAGTCTCCCCAAGACTTAGCCACCCAATTCGGAGGAGAATTCGTCAAAGCAACGGGACACATCCCCAACACCTACATCTGGAAATTCCCCCAAGGAAGTGACCCCCACGAAATTTCCGAACAATTACACCAGCAAAAGGGAATTGAATTTGCTTATCCGTTGGTCAATGTTGCAGTAGATTGGATGTCCCCCAAAGATGAACCGTTATATGATCAACAATGGCATTTACATAGTGATAGCTTCCCTGATGCCAATATTAGCAACGTTTGGGACAATTACAACTTAACCGGAGAAGGAGTTGTTTTAGGAGTCGTGGATAATGGATTTGAAATTGATGATCCGAATTATTCCCTCACAGGCCATCCCGACTTACTCCCCAATTATTTAGAACATTTAAGCTATGATTTTGATGAAGATGACCCCTATGGGTCTCGGTGGTTAGAGACCACCCTCACCCTCAATAAACCCAGTCAACCGATTTTAGATGAAGGGTTTGGTTCTGACTATATAAATAATGGTTATCCAGAACCAATGCCGGGGCTTAATTACTATAAAATCCCCAGTCAAGTTAACGCAACTGTTGAAGACCTACAACTCAACCTAAAAATCGAGCATTCTGAACTAGAGACACTCCAAGTTGAATTAATGAAAAAAGACCCAGAATTAGGGGTCGTTACCGTTCCGGTTTCTCTCAACCCTGACGGTACATTTCAGGGAACATTAGAGGAATTTAAAGGGATGAATGCTCAAGGAGATTGGCAATTAAAAATTACCGACTCCAATATTAATAATAATCCCGACAATGACAACTCTGATGGAGTCCTACAACATTATTCCTTAGACCTGAAAACCCTGAATAGTCATGGCACAAAAGTAGCAGGAGTTGCTATTAGCGACAACAACAACCAAGGAGGAACAGGAATCGCGCCAAATACCCAGTGGGCAGGGTTACGCATGGGAGCAGACGGAATTGAGGATCAAGAAGTTGCTGATGTATTTGCCCACAAAAATCAAGAAATCGACATTTATAATAATAGTTGGGGACTGGGTTTCTTTAACACCTTAGATGGCGACCTGACTACTTCAACTCCTGCATTAGGTGAAGCCTCCCTAGAAAAGGCCGTAGAAACCGGTCGAGATGGGTTAGGAAATATCTTTGTAATGGCAGGAGGAAATAATGGAATTTACGGAGGAAATGTCAACTATAACAGCTTGGCAAACTCCCGTCAAAGTATTGCAGTTGCTGCCCTAGATCATACCGGAAAACAGGCCAAACAAGTCATTACAGACTCCAACAATCAACAAACCTTAGCTGCTTATAGTGAGTCCGGTGCATCCTTACTGGTTTCTGCATATTCCCAAGGAACAACTCAAGAAAACGGTGAATATTCCAGTCTAGGCATCACCACCCCCAGTTTGTATAGTGACGATGGGGACAATAGTAATGATTATACCGAGCAATTTGGCGGCACATCGGCATCTGCTCCCTTTGTTTCCGGTGTGGTTGCATTGATGTTAGAAGCGAATCCTAATTTAACTTGGCGAGATATCCAACATATCTTAGTGGAAACTGCTCAGAAAAACGATTCCAATGATCCGGACTGGGAAGAAAACGGTGCAGGATATTCCGTCAACCACAAATACGGGTTTGGTGCAGTTGATGCAGAAGCAGCAGTGAGTTTAGCTCAAAATTGGACTCCTCTCAACCAAGAGGAAAAAATCTCTGCTTACGATTGGATTTCTGAGGATATTCCCGACAATGGGGACTCCCTCAACTCAACAATTACTATTCCTGCTGAAGACAATGTAAGCGTAGAATGGGCTGAAGTGGTCTTTAATGGTGAGTCTCGTAATTTGGGAGACTTAGAAATTGTCCTCACCTCACCCGATGGGACAAAATCCATCCTTGCTCAACAGCATACTGGTACGGATGCAGTACAACAAGACTATGAGTTAGATGATAACACCTATAACTGGGTCTTTACCTCGGCCCGTCATTGGGGAGAAGATGCGATCGGGAATAATGAAACAGGAGAATGGACTTTAACCGTCACCGATCAATCGGGTAACTCTTTTAACAATAAAGGATATTGGACGGATTGGAAACTCAATCTTTATGGGACAAAACCCAACACTCCACCAGAAATAGACGATCTCAACCACAATCAAACTTACACCGAAGATACACCCCTCACCCTCACCCCTATCACCATCACCGATGCAGACGGAGACAATATTACCGTTGTCTTAACACTCTCCGATCCCAATGTGGGGAGTTTAGTCACTGGGACTGAAACCTCCAAGAGTGAAGGAGTTTTAACCTTGACAGGGACACCAGAAGAAGTCACCCAAGCATTGGGGAATTTACAATTTAATCCTGCACCCAATTACAACGGGGATTTTGAGATTACTACCTCGGTGACGGATGGGAATTTAGCCACCCCAATTCTTGATAAAATTTACATCACCGGACTTGCGGTGAATGATGCACCCACATTAACCGATGTACACCTCACGGGTGCAACAGAAGTCCAACCCTTTGAGATCAGTTACGAGGACTTACTTGCTGCATCGGGTGCGAGTGATGTGGAAGGGGATGCAATTTCCCTGATCTTGGACACTGTGGAGAATGGGACATTAACGAAAGATGGAGTCCCAGTCATTCCAGGGGAAACGATGATTAATCCGGGGGATACGGTGGTTTGGACTCCCGACACTGCGGGGGATACGGTGACTGCATTTAACCTATCTGCAACGGATGGGGAGGATGTGTCTGATGCAGTTGCAGTGACGGTGGAGGTTGCTGCTCAACCCACTGTCACCATTACTCCAATCTTACCCAATGCGTCAGAAGATGGAATTCCCGCAGTTTTCAACATCACCCGTCAAAACGGGAATCTTTCTGAAGACTTAACCGTTAACTTGGATATTAGCGGAACAGCAATCAATGGGGAAGACTACCAACCCTTCCCCAGTACCGTCACCATTCCTGCGAATTTGACCTCTTCTACCCTTATCATTCAACCCATTGATGATAATCATTATGAGGGAACAGAAACCGTCGTCATTGGGTTAGGAGAAGGGGATTATGGGGTGAATAGTGACCCCTACACTTTCACCATTACCGATAATGATCCCAACCTTCCCCAAGTCACCCTCCGTGCAACCGACGCAGGAGCATCAGAAGACGGGAATGCAGCACAATTCGTAGTAGAACGCACCGGAGACACCAATGAAGCATTAACCGTGGAATACTCCCTCGCAGGAGAAGCAGTCAACGGAGAGGACTATCTACCCCTCACCAACACCGTCACCATCCCCGCAGGTGCAACCACGGCCACCATCCCCGTTGTCCCCTACCACGACTACGACAGCGAAACCGAAGAAACGGTAGTCATTAACTTGACAAATGCCGCGACTTATGCAGTCGGTTCAGATAATAGTGCCACAGCAACCATTGAAAATAGTACCCGCACCTCTCGTTATGGCCCCTTTGTCTATGTCAACCCCGACACCGGAAACCAGTATATTTTAAGTGAAAAAGATACCTGGTTAGGCGCACAAGAACAAGCGGAAGCATTAGGAGGGAATTTAGTTGCAATTAATGACCAAGCAGAGAACGATTGGCTCTATGAAACATTTGGGATCGGTCGCCAATGGATTGGTTTAAATGATAGTGAAATTTACGGAAACACCGAAGGAAATTATCGTTGGGTTAATGGAGAAAAATTAACATTTACACCCAATATCTTTCGTACTGATAATGTACAAAATACGTCATACGGAGAGGACTTCTTTGAGACTAATTTTCAGGGAATTGGTAATTGGAATGATATGCCGAGCGAGTTGGAAATTTTAGGAGAGCCTTGGACAAATCCCCTCGGTATAATCGAAATTGATCCGAACTCGTTAGAGCAACCCATTGTTAACTTCATGGTGACAGATGATGAAGCGGGAGAAGATGGCAACGCGGGTCAAGTTGTAGTCACTCGCGTAGGAAATTTAGATGAAGATTTGACGATTAATTACAGTCTGTCTGGGGATGCAGAAAATGGCATTGATTATCAAGTATTATCGGAAACGGTTGTCATTCCTGCGGGTCAATCCTTAGCCACAATTCCTATCAATAGTTTGTATGACGGAATATTTCAAGAAGGAGAAGAAACAGTAACTCTTACTCTCACCGCAGGAGAATATGAAATTGGAACTCATGGTACGAGTCAAGTTAAGATTAACGAAAATCATACACCGTTTAACCCCGAATGGGTCAAGCAATGGGGAACAGTTGCACAAGATCGCGGTTTTGGTCTGACTTCTGATGCAGCAGGAAATGTTTATGTTATTGGAAGCACAGAAGGTGATTTGGATGAGAATACCAACGCAGGGTTATCGTCAGACCCGTTTATGACCAAATATAATAATCTCGGTCAAAAAGTCTGGACAAAACAGTTAGGAACAACAGGCTATGATTACTATACAGAGATTGCTGTTGATGAAAATGGTAATATTTTCGCCTTGGGTTATGGGGATGGTGTTGGTACTCAGGGAGGAGGCGATCATAAATTAGTGAAATGGGATAGCGAAGGCAATTTACTCTGGGATAAATATGTTGGTACATCAGATAAAGAGTTTTCAAGTGGCTTGAAAATTGACCCCGATGGGAATGTTATTCTTTCCGGTTGGACAGAAGGAAATTTTGGTGCAACAAATCAAGGAAATGCTGATGCCTTTGTTGCTAAATATGACACTGAGGGAAATGAGGTTTGGATTCAGCAACAAGGAACAACTGTAAATGATCGCGGTCGAAATATTGCAGTTGACCAAAACGGCAATATTTATTTAGTGGGAATGACAGAAGGCTCTCTAGCAGGAGCAAATGCAGGAGAATCTGATATCTTTGTGACTAAGTATGATTCTAGTGGAAACCAGATATGGACAGAGCAATTTGGCACAGATGGAACAGAAAGTCCGGGGATATTCACTCACGGTTTTCGCAATGTCAGTGTTGATCTAGACGAGACGGGAAACCTCTATATTGCTGCTGAGACGAATGGTGCTTTAGAAGGACATGAAAATCAGGGGGTATATGACGCAATCATCTTCAAATTGAATCCTGAAGGTAATACCCTGTGGACACAGCAATTTGGAGATACGGGAAGCGATCGCGCCACTGGAATTCGTGTTGATCATGAAGGTAATTTCTATCTTTCGGGTTGGACTAATGGCTCAATTGATGGTCAACCTCGTTTAGGTCATGCTCCCTTCCTCGCTAAATTTGACAGTGAAGGAAATAAAATTTGGACAACGATCTACGGTACAAGTGATGCGGAAGAAGTGGCTTACGGTATCGAAATTGATGGCAGTAGTAATATTTACACTACAGGCTATACAACAGGCAATTTTGGCAGTGAAAATGCCGGAGATAAGGATATTTGGTTGGCTAAATTCCCTGTGAGTCCCATTGTCTCAGAACCCACAATTTATACCAATCCAGAAACGGGGAATAAATACTTTTTGACCACTCCCGATACATGGTTAGGCGCACAGGAACAAGCAGAAGCATTAGGAGGTAATTTAGTCACCGTCAATGATGCTAGTGAACAACAATGGTTGATGAGTCAATTTGGTTCTAATAGTCAACAAGAATGGATTGGGATCACCGATAGTCCTATTTATAATGCTCTTGAAGGAAACCATAAATGGGTTAATGATGAGGCTGTAAATTACACCAATTGGTATGGACCGGAACCAAATAATATACTAGAAACACCTGAAGGAGAAGATTTTGGGGTATTTGGTCATACTGGAATCGGACAATGGAATGATTTACCCAGTAACTCCGATTGGATTCGTCAAGGTATTGTTGAAATACCAGCAGATGCAGGGTATAACTGGACATGGACTTATTTTGGGGAAGACTTACACACCCAAGGGAATGATATTCGCCTAGATTCTACCCCTAACACCGATGCAGCGAAAGCCGACTTTTTAGCCAATCTCAACAACATTGAAACCGTTAATTTCGAGAACTTTAACGATGGAGATCAACCTACAACTTTAGACTTTGGCAGTACCAAAGCAACCCTGACAGGCCATGCAGTCATTCACGATATCCCCACCACCACTAATGGAGGAATGTTCCCCACCTCTGGTGACAAATTCTTAGGTAGTTACAATGATACGGAATTGACCCTAGAATTTGATAACCCACAATCGGCCTTTGGTTTCACGGTAACAGATGCAGAAGGGGGGCCATTTACTGCTACCTTACACCACGAAGACGGCACAACCAGCGAGTTAAAGATTCCCCTCCAAGGAACATGGCCGCAAAACTCCGGTTCTGCTTTATTCTATGGCATTACTGACATTCAAACCCCCTTTACAGGCATCACCATCCACAAACCCGGAAATACGGAACGCATTGGACTAGATGATCTAATTATTGGAGACCTCAAACCAGAAGTCCTGTTAAACACCACCACCCCACCCAATCAAACCCTCCATCTGGCCTACCATGAGGATACCCCCCTCAACTTGAGTGATATTCTCGTCACAGACCCCGATGGAGAAGCAACGGTAAAACTCACCCTCTCTGACCCCAACGCAGGACAGTTAACCACAGCAACCTCTGGTAATGTCACTTCCACCTACGATGCAGCAACAGGAGTCTGGACTGCAACAGGTGCAGTGAGTGACTTAAATACCCTTTTGGCCAATTTAGAGTTTAATCCTGCTACAAATTCTTCCAGCAATTTAGAGATTGCGAGTGAAATTACTGTGGGGACAGGAACACCGTTAACGGGTACAATTACCTTAACAGGTCTGCCAGAAAAAACCCAATTTTTCACCCCAGATACACCTTATTTGAGCTTTGATGACAGTCCTTTTAAAGATGAAAGCTTCTCTTCTTTCTATCTAGAAACCTTTGAAGATGGACAACTCAATACTCCAGGACTTGCCATTTCCACAGGGTTGCAGATTGATTCAATTAGTAATCCCACTTCGGTTGACTCTGTTGACGGAGATGATGGAGCGATTGATGGTAGTGGTCTTGGAGGTAGTAGCTGGTATGTTTTTGGGGCGCAAAACTTCACAGTTACGTTTGATCAAGAAACCCTTGGACAACTCCCCACCCATGCTGGTTTTGCCTTGACGGATTTAGGGCGAAGCGATACCACTAATTTAGGATCAGGTCGGGTAATTTTTGAAGCCTTGGATGTCAATGGTCAATCTCTGGGTACGAAAACCATCGACTACGGAGACAATCATCATGGAGGGGGTACAAGTGAAGATCGCTTCCTTGGGGTCAGCTACGAAAAAGGCATTTCTACCTTAAAAATCAGTCTCCCCGATGAAAATCGTGGCGGTGAAATCGACCATATTCAATATGGTGTAGCTTGAGAAGGAAATACCCAACCCACCTTACAAGTTGAACCGACCCAACAGTGGGTGCGACAACTGGGAAGTAGTGGTAATGATAGTGCGCGAGATATTGCTGTAGATGGGACAAATAACGCCTTTGTAGTGGGTTCTTATAACCTAGAAGATGGGTTTATCGCTAAATATGATGAAGCAGGAAACCCACTTTGGACACAACAACTCAACTCTCCTGACACCGATGAACTGTATGGAGTAACAACCGATAGTCTAGGAGATGTCTATGCAGTTGGTTCAACCCATGGTTCAATTGAAGGACATCCCAATTTAGGCGGTAAAGATGCCATTTTAGTCAAATATGATGGTAGTGGTAATCTGATTTGGTCGAAACAATTTGGCACAACAGCACACGACCAACTCCACAAAATCATTAGTGATAACGCTGGTCATTTCTACAGTGTGGGTTATACCGATGGAGTTATGGACGGTGAAACTGACCAAGGGGGTGCAAATGCCTTGTTAATCAAATGGGACAATGAAGGAAATGCCATTTGGACAAAACAACTGAAATCAGAAACCAATGCCAGTACAATTGGTTGGGATTTAGCCTACGATGAAGCAACAGGTCATGTTTACATTACAGGTTATAGCCCGGGTTCTCTCGATGGAGAAACTAATGCGGGCAGTAATGATGCTTTTATTGCCAAATACGACAGTGAGGGGAACTTAGACTGGAATCGTCAATTAGGAACACCAGAACATGATGAAGCGTATGCGATCGCACTAGACGCTGACGGTAATCCCTACATTTCAGGTTGGACACAAGGTAGTCTAGAGGGTCACACCTTAAACGGTGAATATGATGGTTTTGTCGCTAAATACGACCCCCAAGGCCACCTCCTCTGGACAGAACAATATGGAACAGAAGGGAAAGATATTAATCATGGCATTAACATTGACGAACACGGTCAAGTGACTGTCACAGGTTACGTTGGCAACTCCCTAGATGCTAATATTTACAACGGTGGCATTGATGCTGCGTTAACTGGGTTTGATACCAACGGCGATCGCTCTTGGAGTCAACAATTTGGCTTTGGGGGGTCAGACTACTTAAAACAGGTTGTATCCGGCAATGACGGCAGTTTCTACACCACAGGAGGAATCAATGGTCAGTTAGAAAGTCAAACTCACGCAGGTTCGATTGATCCCTTTGTGGCCAAATACAACCACACCCAAACCTATCAACAAAATACTCCTCTTGACCTCAACGGCATTTACGCCAACGATGCGGACTTATGGGACGAGTTAACCATTACCCTCTCCCTCTCTGATGCCAATGCAGGGACATTAACCAGCAATACCAGTAATAATGCCATAACCACCTTTGAAAACGGTGTCTTGACCGTCACCGGGTCAGCAAATGAAGTTAACGCAGTCCTAGAAGACCTACAATTTAATCCAGCAACGGGTTACACAGAAACCGTCACAATTAATACTGCCGTGACAGATGGGACAAGCGACCCTGTAACGGGGGCAACCATTACCTTAGAAAGCACAAAACCCCCAGAATTCTTTGCCCCAGATACACCCTATCTCAGTTTTGAAGATAGTCCCTTTAAAGATGAAACGTTTACTTCTTTCTATCTAGAAGACTTTGAAGATGGGCTATTAAATACACCAGGGGTTACTATTGATAACGGGACAACTCATCCCTCAGAACATAAAATGGATTCGGTGGATGGTGATGATGGTAGTATTGACGGCAGTGGCAGTGATGGCCGTAGTTGGTGGAGTTGGGAAGATTCTCTAACTGTTACCTTTGATGAATCTGTATTAGGCAGTTTACCGACCCATGTGGGCATTGTTAAGACCGATAGTGTGGAGGATTTACAGTTTGAAGCCTTTGATGGGAATGGCAACTCTTTAGGCGTAATCAATAAATCGGGAATGCCTTCAATTTTAGACCAAGGGGTTACAAGTGAAGACCGCTTTTTTGGAGTAGTTGAAAAGGGTGGAATTGCATCTATTAAATTAACTACCAAAAACTTTGATCCTGCTGTGGGTTGGGAACTGGATCACTTGCAATATGGGTTCTAATCGAATGAAGGCGTAAGTATTTGGGGCGCAAGCATTGCGCCCCTACCCCATACCCATAGGAAACACACAAAAAATGGCTCAAAATATGTCATCTCAATCAACAGATTTCAGAAGACAATGTAGGGGTTATTGCATACACCCTACTTCTGCTTTTGGGGAGAGTGTGGCGTGCGTTCAAGTATTATCCCGTTAGAAAGCATACTGCCAAATTATAAGACCTGCGACGCATCCCAATATATGATGTACAATAAATAGTATCAATATCCTAAATAAAAACCGTGACTTAAAAATTGTCCTTCCAATAATCTCCCCTGATACTTCATTTAATCTCTCACTCTCTGTTTAATCTAATTCTCTCAATAAATTCGCCATGACGGGATAATATAAATCCGGATCATAAGCAATTAAGAGGAAATCAACCCCCGCATCAAGAGCTTGCTTTGTCGCTTCATAAATACTCCCTTGATTTTGGTAAAATGCCTTCATACAAATATCATCTGTAATTAAAATTCCCTCATATCCCCATTCCTCTCGAATTAACCCTTGAATGACTTTTTGGGAAAAAGAAACCGGATATTGTTCATCTAAAGCGGTTAATTTGACATGACTTAACATTGTCCAAACTTCGGCATTTTTCATGATCTCTCGAAAGGGAAGCCAATCTTCTTTTTCTAATACTTGAATCGGAGTATTTAATTCTGCTGCTGCGACGTGGGTATCCGTTTCAACTCGTCCTAACCCCGGAAAATGTTTAATTGTGCATTGTACCTTAAATTGGGCTAAAGTTTCACAATACCAACGGGCTACTGTGGTGACAATTGTGCTATCTTCAGAGATAGCGCGACGGTAGATTTGAGAATAGCGATCGCGCGGATTAATTACCCCTTGATTTAAATCCACAACCGGAGCAAAATTGACATTAATTCCTAAATCTGATAACCCTTGTCCTTGAGTCTTAGCATAATCAACAACCACCCGCTTTTTATCCTCCAACGTCTCCCCTTTAGCCACCACATCGGAGAGAGGAGGTAAATCAGTTAACGGAGGAGATAAACGCGAGACAATTCCCCCCTCTTGATCCGTCGCAATCCATAAAGGGGATAACCCTTTATTTTTCCGTATTGTTTGTAACATCTCTAACTCCTTTTGCAGCGCAAAATAGGAACGATTTTCAATATTACGAGTCGTCACAAAAACCCCCGCAATAGCTTGCTGTTCCACCAATCTTATAACATCTTCAACATTTTTATAGCCCACCATAAAACGCGCTCCTAACGGGGCAACCTGTTCCACCGGAGCATTAAAAACAACCTGATACTTTTGCCAATAAAACTGAGCTTGTGTGACCACTGTAATAGTCAAACTAATGACCCCCAAAAACACAACCCCCAACCCCGCAAATTTCCGCCAACGCCACTGATATCGCCGCAATTGCCATAACCCAGCAAAAATCAGCACAGGACTCCCCCCCAACAACACAACTAAAAGAACAGGACGAACATTCCCCAAACTCGGACTTCTAAACTGCGTCGAAAGCACAATCAAAGCCAGCGTCATCAAAACTTGAAACCCCGTAATTCCAATCGCCATAAACTTAGACATAAAAAACAATACCTTAGAAATAAAAAAACAATAACAAATAACGTAAACATTCAGCTATCAGCCTTGACTCCGCGACTCTTAAAACTAACACTCCATTGGCGAAGCCTCTCCAATGCTAACTCAACCCGTTTTAACGGGTTTCAGCTATTAGCC
>NZ_JAQMSD010000296.1 GCF_028330525.1 Spirulina sp. CS-785/01 | reverse complement strand
GATGGGGGAGATAGAGGAGATGGGGGAGATAGAGGAGATGGGGGAGATAGAGGAGATGGGGGAGATAGAGGAGATGGGGGAGTTTTAACACTATTTCCGCTTAATTTCTCCCGATACTCTCGATACTCCCCGATGCTCCCCGATGCTTCCCTATCCTAAACCTGCAACCACAGGATGGAAGAAAAAGGCAAACCCTAACACTAAATAGGTGGCCAACAATAAGCCCCCTTCTAACCAATTGGACTTCCCATCAGAACTGACCGAATTAGCCACCAATACTGCTACAGCAACCGCAACTAACTCAAAAGGATTAAAATCTAAATCCATCGGTTGATTGAGAAACCAGCCCGCAATCACCAAAACTGGGGCAACAAACAGGGCAATTTGTAAACTTGACCCCACCGCCACCGACATGGATAAATCCATTTTATTTTTCATAGCGACTGTAACCGCCGTAGCGTGTTCTGCCGCATTACCGACAATGGGGAGAACAATAACCCCGGTAAATAAAGCCGTTAAACCTAAACTCTCGGTGGCCACTTCTAGGGAGTCCACCAATAACTCCGACTCCACCGCCACCAACAGTGTCACCCCCAGTAAAACACCAGACCAGAGCCAGGGGTTGGGTTTTTCCTGATGATGTTCACTGCTGGCGGTGTCTGAAGGGGTTTCTGAAGTGGGCTCTGAGGTTTCTTCTTCTTGTTCTAAGTCCGCCATCCCCACATCGTAGAGATAGGAGTGGGTTTTCATAGAAAAGAGTAAGGTGAGGCCGTACACCAGAATGAGGATAACTGCAACAGCAACGGACAGTTTTTGTAACGTAATTTCGCCAATACCGGAGGACGTATATTCAACGGCAGTGGGGACGAGGAGGGAGATCACGGCTAAGTTCATAGAGGAGGCATTCAGCCGGGCCGCTGTGGACTGAAATTCTTGTTCTTTGAAGCGTAACCCCCCTAACAACATGGCAAAGCCCATCACCAGTAAAAGGTTACTGATAATTGAGCCAGTAATGGTGGCTTTGACGACTTCAACGAGTCCCCCTTTCAGGGCAATGAAGGCGATAATTAATTCTGTGGCATTCCCAAAGGTGGCGTTGAGGAGGCCACCGAGGTTGGGGCCTACCACCACGGCAATTTCTTCGGTGGCTACTCCCATGAGTCCGGCGAGGGGAATAATGGCGAGTCCTGCGGTAATAAAAATGGTGACTTCTCCCCACTCCTGAAAGGAGGCTAGGATGGAGATGGGGATAAAGGCCAGTAAGGCGTATAAGTATTTATTCACGGTGCGTTCCTGAGCAGTTCGACAAAACTAGCCTCTAGGATAGTCGATCTTTTCCGTTGTTGTTCGTGTGATGTTCTCTTAATACGCCCTACTTATACCGTAATCCTTAAACGCCATTGTTTTAATGTTCCTGTGTCTCCGGCTACAGAATCAATGACTTGTAATTGCCATTTCCCTGCACTGGATTGCTCAAATAAGCGTTGTAAGAGGGGAGTGTTTTTGACGGTATAATTTTGCTTGAGTTGGGTTAAACTGCCTAAACTACGGTTTTGTAAGAGGATTTTTTCACCTTGGGGGGAATATAAATTGACTTCAATATCCCCTAAAAAGTCATGGTCAATTTCTAATTGAATTTGTAAATCCCGAATTTTTTCGGATTCGGTGATTTGTATGGTGCTTCTGACTCCAGAGAGTTCATTGTCGGGAATGGCGATCGCGTTAGTATTTTCTTGTTCTAGGGTTTGGGGAGGAGGGGGTTGGGTTTTGGCTTTGGCGGTTTGTACGGCTTTGTAAGCATTGACTTTCCCGTAACCAAACCACTGAGAATGGCCATTGCGGTCATAAGTGCCTAATTGTAATCCGAGTTGCGGATCAGGATCACGATCGACAATTTTATCGGCGGTGTCTTGCAGGAGTTGTTTGACTTCTTGGGCGGTTAATTCGGGATTGACTGATAAGACTAAGGCCGCAACTCCGGCAACGACGGGGCAAGCACTGGATGTGCCGCCGAAGTTGCGGGTGAAGTTGCCGGGATCATAGCCTAATTGGCCGAGTTGATCGGTGGTGAAAATAGTTTTCCCAGGTAAGGCGGTGTTGATGCGGGGGGCGGTTTGTAGATAACCCCGTTGTTGAAACCACATTCCGGGGGGGGCGTTGTTGCTAGGGGCGCAGAGGGAGATATGACTGCCCCAGTTGCTATAGGCGGCTTTTTTTCCCAAGCTGGTACAGGCGGAGACGGTGATCACGTCGGGATGGGCGGCAAAGCCGCTTAACCATTCGGTGGGTCCTTGGAGAAGGTTATCGGGCCAGCTTCGTTCATAGATGGTCCCTTGGACGGGGCGGTTGGCATTTCCGGCTGCGAAGACGATGACGCAGCCTTTGCCGTTGCGGCCTTGGGTGGCAACTTTTTGCAGGATGGCTTTTTGGCGGAGGGAGAGGGGGAAGTGAACGATCGCAGCCCCCCAACTACAGGAAATCACGCTGGCCCCTTGACTCATGGCCCAGTTAAAGAGTTTTTCGATGGAACGATCATCGAGATAGCCAGTGGTGCGGAGGGGCATGAGGGCGCATTGGGGGGCAACGCCAACGATGCCACTGCCGTTTTCTTCAGCCAGGGCAATTCCCGCACAGGCCGTGCCGTGGCTTTCTTGGCTATTGGTGGGGAGGGGGGAGAAGTCGTTGTCGCGGAAGTCTTTGGGATGGACAATTTTGCCGTTGCCTTGGAAGTCGGGGTGGTTAATGTCGATGGCATCGTCGGTGATGGCGATGATAATTTGGCGATCGCCTGTTGTAATATCCCAGGCTTTTTCGCAGTCAATATGGGAGTTACGGGAGAGGTGGGACCCCCCATTATGGTTGAGATACCATTGGGCGGAATAAAAGTCGTCTTGGGGCTGATAGAAGGATTCTTGACGGACAATAATATTGGCTTCTGCGGTGAGAATATCCGGTTTGGCGGCCAGACGGTTGGCTAGTTTGATGGGGTTTTCGGGGGTTTGGTTGGTGAGTTGATAGATAAAGGCGTTGTCAATGGTGTCGAGGGGTTCGAGGCCATGGAGATGATAAGGTTGGGTGAGGGTTTCCCGTTCTTTTTCCTCGATCGCGGGAGCAAATTGGACGGTGAGTTCGTCGGTGAGATAGATTAGGGTTTCTGGGTTGTTTTCCAGTTGATAAACGTGACTGGCAAAGGCTACTAAGTCTAGACTCCTGGCAATACTCATGGCACTGTTCAGGGAGTCGGGTTCAACGAGGACTTCGATGAGTTGACTTTGGGGGAGGGATTGGTGTTTGAGTCGGGCTAATTCTGGGGGAAATTGACTATCGGGGGACACCAGACGTAAAGTAAAGCGATCGCCGACTTTCAGGAGGCCCAGTTCTTCTCCTCCCCGTTGTAAGGTAATTCCGATGCGCGTTTCTGGAACACTCATGTTTTTGGTGATGGGTAATGGGTAATGGGTGATTGGACAAACCACCAAGAACAAACAATAAATCCCCAATCTTTGTCAACAGATGCTAATATGACTCAATGTTTACTTAATATATGGTTAAACTAAAATTTCGGCACTCACCCTTTTATAGTTCAATGCTGCTGTTTGGAACAATAATTTATCGCCTCAATTTACTGTCTTTGCTGATTTTGCCAGTTTTGCTGGTTGGTTCGCTAGTGGGTACGGTGTCAGCACAAGTCCCGGATGAAGAAGTGATTTTTGAACCGGAGGAGTCGGTGGAGTCGGGAGAGTCTCTCGATGGGAATTTGGAGACTCCAGAGACTCCGGTGGATGAGTTGAGTCCACTCCCGACGGGGACTTCCGATGGGTTACGGCCCCTACAACGGGCTAATAATGTGTTGAGTTTCCAACGGGGGGTGAAGTTAGCCGAAGAAGCGGAAACGGCTCTGGAGGCGCAGAATTACGCCTTAGCGCGGGAAAATTTACAAGAAGCGCGGCAAATTTTTAATCAGTTGTCGAATTTTTATCAACAGTTGTCCCAGACGTTTTCGGGGATTGATAATCGGATTTCGGATAGTCAGCGTCAGAGTGCGTTGGAAACTGCGCAATTGCGCGATCGCACCACCTATCAACTGGCCCTCGTCCACAGTGCGGAAAATCAGCCTGAATTGGCAGTCCCTCTATTGATCCAGATTATTCGCTCTCAAAACCCCACCTCGGAGTTAGGGTTACGGGCCTATAATCAGTTAGTGGATTTAGGCTTTGCTGATCTGCGCTATCCCCTCCCGGAAGACGCTGATCCAGAGAATCCCCCCTTAGTCCAGCCTAGTGAACCTCGTCCCCTACAAGCCAATAATAGTATTCTCAGTTTAGCGGGGGGAGAAAACTTGATGGCGGAAGCGAGTGCGGCCATTGATCAAGAGAATTATGGGTTAGCCCAGACGAAATTACAAGAAGCGCGTCAGGTGTTTAACCAGCTTTCCACGTTTTATCAGCAACTCTCGGATAGTTTTTCGGGGATTGAGAGTTTGATCGCGGAACGACAACGGAAAAAGGCGTTAGATGCGGCACAATTGCGCGATCGCACCACCTATCAACTGGCCCTCGTTCATCGCAGTAATGATAACCCGGAATTGGCTGTGCCGTTGTTATTGCAAATCGTGCGATCGCAAAACCCCACCACCGATTTAGGGAAACGCGCTTATCAACAACTCTTTGAATTAGGATTTGTCGAAACCCCTTATCCTCGCCCTCGTAGTTCTAATTAAGCCAATCCTGCTCCACTCTATCCTAGGGAAGATTCCCCCAACTCCTGCTCCACAAAGCGTTCCTAGACTCGGTACAATAGGACGCAGTTCGCGGTACTACAGAGGAATGAAATGCTTTCCCTTGCCCAAGTCGAAGAAATGATCAAGACAAAATTACCTGATGCTCAGGTAAAAGTGGAAGACTTAACGGGAGGAGGAGATCACCTTCAGGCGATCGTGGTTTCCTCAGAGTTTGCAGGAAAACCCAAAATCAAACAGCACCAACTGGTGTATGGTGCGCTATCAGAAGCCATGGCCTCGGAAACCATCCACGCCTTAGCCCTGAAAACCTATACGCCGGACGCTTGGGCAGCCACCGGACAAAACCTTTAAGCCTTTTGTTACCTATCTAGCCTTTCCAGTCCGCAAAATAGGGAACAAAATAACTGTTCATCGTTGAATTATCGTACCTTTACAAAAAGCCATTATGACACCTGAACTCAAAGAACGCATTGACAACCTCGTCAAACAAGACAAAATATTTGTCTTCATGAAAGGCTCAAAATTAATGCCCCAATGCGGATTTTCTAATAATGTTGTGCAAATTTTAAACATCTACGGTGTTCCCTTCAGCACCTTCAACGTTTTAGAAGATGAAGAAATTCGTCAAGGCATTAAAGAATATTCCAACTGGCCCACCATTCCTCAAGTTTATGTCAACGGCGAATTTATGGGCGGTTCGGACATTATGGTGGAAATGTACCAAAGTGGCGAATTACAACAAGCCTTAGAAGTTGCCCTAGCATCTTAATAGCATTTTGTCAAGGCTTTCAAGCCAAAAAGGGTAGGCACATCGCTTACAAGTCTGATTCTGGACTGCTTGGCACTCCCACCGTTTGAATGGGAGTGTCAACCTTTTTTAGATATAGCATAACGGGGATACATTTGAGCAGAGCCAATACTAGAAAACCTCACGATTCAAGACTTATCTCACTGATTACTCTCGGTAAAACTAAAATTAAAATAGGCTAAAAACCTTACTCTGATTAGTTTCTGTCCTTCTTCTGAGGCCAACTTACTCCTTACTTCTTCCTTCTGCCCTCTGCCTTCGGATACTGATTACTGATATAAACTGGGAAAAGAACAAAAATTTCCCCTCCGAGTAACCATGCCTTCGCCATTTCCAGGAATGGACCCTTATCTCGAACAGCCTGATTTTTGGCCAGAAATTCACAATCGGCTTATCACTTTAATCGCAGATACATTAATTCCCCAAGTCCGTCCGAAATACCGAGTCGCCATCGAAAAGCGAATTTATGAACTCAACGCACCCCAAAACGGTGATAATTCCCTCTTAGTGGGCATTCCCGATGTTAGTGTTAATCGTCAAACGACCTCCTCTCCCCTCAATGTAGCCGTTGCTGCCCCCCCCACCCAACCCTTAACCGTTCAACTCCCCCTTCCCGAACGCATCAAACAGACATATTTAGAAATTCGCAATTTATCTACCCAAGAAGTTGTTACTGCCATTGAAATTCTTTCCCCCGTCAATAAACGAACGGGAGAAGGCCGTGACACTTATCTCACCAAACGGCAAAAAATTCTGGGCAGTTCCACAAATTTAATTGAAATTGACCTATTGCGGCAAGGTGAACCTATGCCGATGATCAATCCTCCCTCCCTCACTCATTATCGGGTTTTGGTGAGTGACTTTACACAGCGTCCCAAAGCGGATTTATACGCCTTTAATGTACAACAGTCATTACCCCAGTTTACCGTTCCTCTGCGGTCCGAAGACCCATGGCCAACCCTCGATTTACAAGCCATTTTGAATCAAGTGTATGACCGAGGAGGATATGATTATGTGGTGGATTATCAACCAGACCCTATCCCCCCCCTATCCGCAACCGACACAGCATGGATGAGGGAAGTTTTAGACTCACAACAAGGTTAAACAAAAGATAAAAGGATTTGCTATAAAGGAGGAATAATGATTACTGATGAACCTGTAATTTTAAACCTAAAAAATGTTGGGTTAAGTGATGAACAATTTTATCAATTATGTCAAATAAATGAGGATTGGAAATTAGAGCAGACTGCCCAAAGAGAATTAATAATTATGCCCCCGGTTGGTGGAATTAGTGGAAATATAGAAGCAGATTTAAACGGTTTTGTTTGGTTATGGAATCGTCAAAGTAAACTCGGAAAAGTTTTTAGTTCTTCTACTATCTTTAGCTTACCGAATGGTGGTAAACGTTCACCTGATGTGGCTTGGATTGCTAATGAACGTTGGGCAGCTTTAAGTACAGAAGAACAAGAAAAATTTGCCCAAATTTGTCCTGATTTTGTCATAGAATTACGCTCTCGTACCGATTCTCTAAGTCAATTACAAGACAAAATGCAGGAATACTTAGATAGCGGTTTACAATTAGGTTGGTTAATTGATCCTCAAAATCAAACTGTAGCAATATATCGTCAAAATCAAACTGTAGAAATTGTGTCATTACCCACCACTTTATTAGGAGAAAATGTTTTACCAGAATTTACTTTAGAGTTACCTGTTTTTTCAAGTTAGAAAATAGGTGGCGATCGCATCCCATTGTTCCCCCTAATGAATTGACCTACAATCCTAGTTAGGGCTTGCTGAAGAAAGCTGACCCCCAGAGAGGAAAAGGTGTTTCAGAGTCCCCCAAGGGAGAAAAGGTCAAAAAAAGAGGTAAAATGGGGAAAATCTAGACCTTTTAGGGAAAGCGCGTTACTGCTAATCGAGGGGAGGTAAGACGGACTGGTAAAACTTAGGTTTGGTCAGACGCAATTCCCAATGAAATTAGAAGCCCTAACTATACCGCTTGCGGTTAGTGAGGGTGAAGCCACCCCAGTCTCTCAACATCCTGTTAAACTAGGAAACACAACTGTAAATAGAGCAATGGTCTTGTACCAGGTCGCTCTTTCCTCCCAAACGTCACTCGCTCGAATAGGATATGAGTCAGGCTACTAACCGTCATCGCATCAGTATGAAGAATTCGCTATCCCGCAATCCGTCCAACGTCTCACCCCCTAACCGTTCTGGGAATAACTCTGCAAACAAAGGACTGGGTTTTTGGTGGCGTGGATTAGCGGTGGGGCTGTTATGCTCTAGTGTATGGTGCAGTGGTGGGGCTGCGATCGCGCAAAACAATGCTGAAGAAGACAGCAATAAACTCTCCTATACCGAACTCCTCGAAGAAGTGGAGTCTGGCCAAGTCAGCAAAATTGAGTTTGATCCCGCCACAGGGATGGCCAAAGTGACCATTAAAGGAGGCCAAGAAGAAGCTCAGTCGGTGAAACTCTTTGACCAAAACCCGGAACTGATCGAGAAAATTCGGGCGAATGATGTAGATTTTGATGTGAAACCCACCCAAGATAACTCGGCGACTTGGGGGTTAATCGCCAATTTATCCCTACTGTTTATTCTCTTTGCCATTATTATCATGATTCTGCGCCGTTCGGCGGCTTCCTCAGGCCAGGCGTTGAATTTTGGCAAATCTAAAGCTCGCTTTCAAATGGAGGCCAAAACGGGCATCATGTTTGATGATGTGGCCGGAATTAATGAAGCGAAGGAAGATTTACAAGAGGTGGTCACCTTTTTAAAAGAAACGGAACGCTTTACTGCTATTGGGGCCCGCATTCCCAAAGGGGTGTTATTAATTGGCCCTCCTGGGACAGGAAAAACCCTCTTGGCCAAGGCAGTGGCCGGCGAAGCGGGTGTTCCTTTCTTCAGCATTTCGGGATCGGAATTTGTGGAAATGTTTGTGGGGGTAGGTGCGTCGCGGGTTCGTGACTTGTTTAAGAAGGCCAAAGAAAATGCCCCTTGTTTAATTTTTATTGATGAAATTGATGCGGTTGGCCGTCAACGGGGGGCCGGTATTGGGGGAGGAAATGACGAACGAGAACAAACCCTCAACCAGTTATTGACGGAAATGGACGGCTTTGAGGGGAATACGGGGATTATTATTATTGCCGCCACCAACCGTCCTGATGTGTTGGATATGGCCTTGTTACGGCCTGGCCGTTTTGATCGGCAAGTGGGGGTTGATTTGCCGGGGTATGTGGGGCGTTTGGGCATTTTAGAGGTTCATGCCCGTAATAAGAAAGTGGCCTCGGATGTGTCTTTGGATGCCATTGCCCGGAAAACCCCCGGCCTCTCTGGGGCAGATTTGGCCAATATTCTCAATGAGGCGGCGATTTTAACGGCCCGTCGTCGTAAGGAGGAAATTACGATACGGGAAATTGATGATGCCATTGATCGCATTACCATTGGCATGACCTTAAATCCCCTCTTGGATAGTAAGAAAAAGCGTCTCATTGCCTATCATGAGGTCGGTCACGCCCTGTTAATGACCCTGTTGGAGCATTCTGACCCTTTGAACAAAGTGACGATTATTCCCCGATCTGGGGGCGTTGGTGGCTTTGCTCAACAGGTGTTTGATGAGGAAATGGTGGATAGTGGGTTTTATAGTCGTGCTTGGCTGTTAGACCGGATTACCATTACGTTAGGGGGACGTGCTGCGGAAAAAGAGGTGTTTGGGGATGCGGAAGTGACCATTGGGGCCAGTAATGATTTACAGGTGGTGTCTAATTTGGCCCGGGAAATGGTGACTCGTTACGGGATGTCGGATTTAGGGCCGGTTGCCTTTGAACGTCCGGATAATGAGGTGTTTTTGGGGGGTGGCTTACCATCGCGGAATGAGTATTCTGAGGAAATGGCCACGAAGATTGATAAGGCGGTTCGCGCGATCGCGGAACATGGTTACGCCCAAGCACGGGAACTGATCCGCAAAAATCGGACTCTGATGGATCATTTGGTTGATCTACTCATTGAACGAGAAACGATTGATGGGGACGAATTCCGCAAAATTGTGGCGGACTACACGGAGTTACCCCAGCGACAAATTGATTTGTCGAAACAAGTGATGGCTAATCAAGCGGGATAATTGACCGAGACGGGGAATTCCAAAACAGTAAACAGTATCCGAAGGCAGAGGGCAGAAGGTGGCTCTCTGACTGGATTCCTGTAGTCCAGATAAAGATATCAATATCAATTCTTCTTCTCACGGGTGAAAACGGGCTACTAAGCCAAAATGATCGGAGGGGTATAAACTGCGATCGCGGGAATCCGGTTGATTTAAAATGACCCGACAATCTTCAATCTCTAAATCAGGACTCCCATAAATATAATCTAACGTCCCTCGCCAAGGCACTAACGTGCGATTGGCCCATAAATTTAAAACCACCTGCTTCCACCACCGCTTCCATCCTCGTCTTCCCAGAGGAGTGGGACAAGTGTAGTCCGGTTCTTTCCCGTGAACCGTTGCATGGGCCGAATTAAACCGCTTTCGCATTAAGGCCATGGCCGGAGTATCGGGAGTCCCATTAAAATCCCCTACTGCGATCATCGGTTGATTTCCCGCAGACTTGAGTAACCAGTCACAGAGTAACTGAACCTGTTGCACTCGTCCTTCATGGGGGCCCGGATACCAGAAATAATGACCATTACAGAAAATAAAAGACTGTCCCTCTACCGCAATTTCCACCAACTGGGAAAATCGACCTTGACTCTGTAAATCTAGGCTATCCTGACGGAGAAAGGGGTGACGACTGAGAATGGCTGCACCGTACTCCGGGACAAAACTGGGAGTCTCTGGGGTGCGTTGATAGGGGATAAAGAACACATAAGGCATCCCCAACTGTTCCGCCAACCATTGATCGGTGCGTGCGGCTAAATTAACTTCTTGTATCCCAATAATATCGGGAGTTTCGGCGGCCAGTCCTTGCATTAATAGAGGTCCGCGTTGTTCCCATTCTTGCAAGTTAAAGAGGATATTAATGGTGGCTACGGTTAGCATTCTGGGAGGAGATTAAGCGTTCACGGTTAATTGTACAACCCAATCATTGTAATCTCGATCGCCTCCTCCCAATAAATCTTCAAACCCAAAGACATTATCGCCTAATAACCGCACATGGTCTTCCCCATCAGGGTTTGCTCCGAGATAGGGGAAATAGGCGATAATCTGCCCATTGGGACTGTTTTCGGGGTTTTGTTCGAGAAATTCCTCAACTGTGCCATTGGCAATGATAAATGGTGCAATAACTTCTCCTGCGGGGAGTGCTTCGTTGAGGTTGAGTTGTTGTTGTACGGCAGTTTGAGCATAATTGAGATCGCCAGGTTGGACTGTGCCGATTTGTCCCGTGAGGGGATCATCGACAATATAAAACCCGTATTACTATCTAAATATTCGGTGATATTGGCGGACAAATTGGCAATCACTGTCCAATTGCTTTGGTCTTGCGATCGCTCTAAAATAAACTCCGTTTCATTATCACTATTATCTTGCCATGTCAACTGAATTTGATTGTCTGTAACTGTTGTCACTAAATCTGTTGGACTATTGTTCCAGAATTATTATTAAACAGGCTATCTCGGACGGTGAGATCACCTTCACTTTTACCCGCGATCGCGCCTCCCCCTCTTTCCGTATTCAGATCAAGCGCCTGATTCCCGTCAAATTCACTATTTAGTACCGTTGTGACACTGCGGTATCCCGTCCAAATTGCACCGCCCCCTTCTCCGATGGAGGTATTATCAAAAAATTGACTATTTTCGACCGTTAATTGACTTTGATTGCTGGTTTTAATTGCCCCCCCTGCACCATCATCTTGGACTGCTTTCCCATTCCGGAAAATTAAGTCTTTAATGCCTAATTCAACGCCAATCCCTCCCACCGTAATAATACGAGTGCTATCATTCCCATTCAGTGTAATCCCGGAGGCATTACTCCCATCAATCTGCAAATTTTGGTTAATTTCTAGGGGACTACTGAGGGTAATTGTACCTCCAGCGAGAGAGGGATCAAAAGTAATGGTGTCTCCGGCTGAGGAAGCTGCGATCGCAGCCCGCAAACTACCAACTCCACTATCCGCTAAACTGGTGACAATACTCATGGGTTCAAAGGGGGAAATAACTCATCAAATTATACTTGTCGTTTCCTAAAATAAAAAGTTCCCGCGTCAAATTTCAGGTATTATTGATCGGTTCGGAGTAAGCTCCCTTGTAAGCTGCTTTCAACCCTGACAATGTAACCGCGAGATTTTGCATAGTCTCGTTGATTCCTAACCCGTTTTTAACAGGTTTCAGCTATTAGCCTTGGGTTTCAACCCAAGGGGGATTTTACGAGAATAGAATGATCTAGAATTGAAGGAGTTACCCTTAAACTGTCCTATGACCGAATCAGCAAAAAAATTACTTCAGGAGGCGTTACATCTGTCTCCGACTGAAAGAGTCCTGTTGATTGATGCTTTAGTTTCTAGTTTAGATCAACCTGATGCTCAAATTGACCAACTTTGGTTAGCCGAAGCAGAACAACGATTAAACGCCTATCATACCGGACAACTCGAAGCGATACCCGCAGAACAAGTGTTTGAGGAGATCAAGAATCTGTGAATGTTAAATTTCTTGCACCTGCTCGGCAGGAATTTAAAGAAGCTATACAATACTATGAAACCCAACGTGCTGGATTAGGACAAGAATTTAGTCAAGCCGTTCAAGCTACTATCAATCGCATTGTTGCATTTCCATCTGGATGGTCATTACTTGGAAATAATATTAGACGTTGCCAAACTCATCATTTTCCTTATGGTGTTATTTACGTTATAGAAGAAGAAGAAATTATTATTATTGCAGTGGCTCATCTCCATCGTAAACCAGATTATTGGAGTAATCGAATCTAAAATGCGTCAAAACTAGGTAATTTTTTCTACAACCTCTCTCCATAAAAATTAGCCTTGGGACTACCCCCAAGGCTAAAAAATACCCTATCTTCCTACATCGTTGCTAACTCTGCCGAAAGACGCTGAAACGTTAACCGTTCATCAGCAACATCCACATAAATCGTATCCCCAACATTGAAATTCCCTCGGAGAATTTCTTTCGCAATAGCGGTCTCTAAATACCGTTGTACAGCACGTTTTAACGGTCTTGCACCATAAACCGGATCATACCCAATTTCAGCCAAGAAATTTAACGCCCCTTCCGATAACTTCAGAGACAACTTCTGCTCCGCTAAACGATGTTCTAAATGCTGCACTTGCAGACGGACAATATTGCGGAGTTGTTCTTTCAACAAGGAACGGAAAATAATCATTTCATCTACCCGGTTGAGGAATTCCGGACGGAAATTCGCTCGTAACGCTTCCATCACACGACCCCGCATTTCTTCATATTGGGTATCATCTCCCGCCACATCTAAAATGTATTGAGACCCAATATTACTGGTCATAATAATGATGGTATTTTTAAAGTCCACCGTATGACCTTGTGCATCCGTTAAACGACCATCATCTAAAATTTGTAAGAGGACATTAAACACATCCGCGTGTGCTTTTTCAATCTCATCAAACAGGATAACCGAATAAGGCCGCCGACGAATGGCTTCGGTGAGTTGTCCCCCTTGTTCATACCCCACATATCCCGGAGGGGCCCCCATTAAGCGAGAAACCGCGTGTTTCTCCATGTATTCGGACATATCAATGCGAACAATGGCATTTTCGGTGTCAAAGAGACTGGCCGCCAAGGCTTTCGCTAATTCAGTTTTCCCTACCCCCGTCGGACCGAGGAAAATGAAGCTGGCGATGGGACGTTGGGGGTCAGCTAATCCGGCGCGAGACCGTTGAATAGAGTCTGCTACGGCGGTTACAGCCTCATCTTGTCCTACCACTCGTTCGTGGAGTTGGTCTTCGAGATGGAGTAATTTTTCTTTCTCCGACTCTACTAATTTACTAACGGGAATTCCTGTCCATTTAGAAATAATTTCGGCGATGTCGGAGTCAACCACTTCTTCCCGTAAGAGAGAGCGTCCAGTGGTTTGGATGTCTTCGAGTTGTTGCTCTGCTTCTTTGGTTTGTCGTTGTAGGTCGGTTAATTTACCATAACGCAATTCTGCGGCGCGGTTGAGGTCGTAGTCCCGTTCCGCTTGTTGAATTTCGACGTTAACTTGGTCGATGGTTTCTTTGATGCTATTGATTTTTTCAATAACATCTTTTTCCGATTGCCATTGAGCATTGAGTCGGTCTTGTTCTTCTTTCAGGTTAGCCAGTTCTTTTTCTAGGTTGCCTAACCGTTCTTTGGAGAGGTCGTCCTCTTCTTTTTGTAAGGAGAGTTTCTCCATTTCTAACTGGAGGATTTTGCGGTCAACTTCGTCCAGTTCTTCGGGTTTGGAGGTGATCTCCATTTTCAGTTTAGCGGCGGATTCGTCCACTAAATCAATGGCTTTGTCGGGGAGGAAGCGATCGCTAATATACCGATCTGATAAAGTAGCCGCAGCAACTAAGGCCGTATCGGCAATTTTCACCCCGTGATGCACCTCGTACCGTTCCTTGAGGCCCCGTAAAATTGAGATGGTATCCACCACGTTGGGTTCATCCACCATCACCTCTTGAAATCTGCGCTCTAAGGCGGCATCCTTCTCAATATGCTGGCGATATTCGTCTAAGGTGGTGGCCCCAATACAACGGAGTTCTCCCCGTGCTAACATCGGTTTCAGCAGGTTTCCGGCATCCATCGCACCTTGGGTTGCACCCGCACCGACGACGGTGTGAATTTCGTCGATGAACATGATAATCTGTCCATCGGAGTCGGTGACTTCTTTGAGGACTGCTTTTAAGCGTTCCTCAAATTCCCCGCGATATTTCGCACCTGCAATTAATCCCCCCATATCCAGCGCGATCACTTTCCGATCTTTTAGGGAGTCGGGGACATCTCGACTAACAATCCGTTGCGCGAGTCCTTCCACAATAGCTGTTTTCCCGACTCCCGGTTCTCCGATTAATACGGGGTTGTTTTTGGTGCGACGGGAGAGAATTTGAACGGTGCGGCGAATTTCGTCATCTCGACCGATTACCGGGTCTAGTTTCCCCGATCGCGCCAAATCGGTCAAGTCCCGTCCATATTTTTCTAAAGCGTCGTATTTGCCTTCTGGGTTTTGATCCGTCACTTTCTGGTTTCCTCGAATCCCTTTAATTATGTCTTGTAGTTTATTGTCGGTGATGCCAAATTCTTGGTACAGTTTTTTGCCGAGGCGGTCATCTTTGCTGTAGGCCAAGATGAGGTGTTCAATCGAGATATAATCGTCCTCGAAGGTTTTGCGGCGTTCTTCTGCGCGGTCTAAGAGGGTGTCTAGACTGCGGCCAAGGTAAATGGAGTCGCTGATTTGGGAGAGTTTCGGTTGACGTGCGATGAAATCATCAACGCGATCGCGCATTTTCTGCACATTCACCTTGAGTTTATTAAAAATACTCGTCGCTAACCCCTCTTGTTCGAGGAGAGCTTTCAGTAAATGCTCACTCTCAATCTGTTGGTGTTTGTTCTGTTTGGCAATTTCAGGGGTTTTAACGACCGCTTCCCATGCTTTCTCGGTAAATTGATTGGGATTGGTTGGTTGCATACACTTACCACACTCCTAAGTCTTATAACCTTTTCTATAAGGGAAGCTCTGCCTTGTCGTCTTCCCGTACTGCTATTGTAAAAGGTTGGCGTGCGGGACTCTTACGGAAAACACTCCCTAGAGAGGGACGGGTTTCCGAGTATCTACGGAAAAGGGGGAGATTGGATTGCGATCGCGCCTTTCCTAGCAGTACACTAAATCTGGAGCAACCCCCAACCCTAATCGAGAAACCGATGCAAGTCTTTACCATTGGTCATTCTAACCTCACCCTAGAGGACTTCCTAGAACGGCTCAAACAACATAATATCACCGCCCTAGCAGACGTGCGTTCCCACCCCTACAGCCGTTATTTACCCCACTTTAACCAAAAAGAACTCAAAACCGCCCTCAAACAAGCCAATATTGCCTATGTGTTTTTAGGTCAAGAATTAGGAGCAAGACCGAATAACTTAGAGTGCTATGTCCAAGGACAAGCAAAATACGATAAAATCGCCGCCACCCCAGAATTTAAAGCAGGATTAGAACGACTCCAAAACGGAGCAAAACAATACAACATCGCGCTCATGTGTGCGGAACAAGACCCCATGACTTGTCACCGTGCCATTTTAATTTGTCCCCATTTACAACAGCAAGGCATTCAAATTCAACATATCACCAAAACCGGAGTATTAGAAGCACATAGAGACTTAGAAAAACGACTCCTCAAACAGCATAAACTCGACCAATATTTACCCGAAAACCAAACCCAATTTCAATTGGCATTATTTACCGATGTAACTGCTTCAGCAACCCGGTCTTACGACGATTTATTGCAAGAAGCCTATCAATTGCAAGCCGATAAAATTGCCTATGTTGACCCCAAAACTAAGGAGAATCAAGAATGAGTCAGTCCCTTGATCTATTTACCATTGGGTTTACTAAAAAGACCGCCCAACAATTCTTTGAAATGCTGCAAAAGAATGGAGTCAAGCGAGTGATTGATACTCGTTTAAATAATGCGTCCCAACTGGCCGGGTTTGCTAAAAAGAAGGATTTACAATATTTTCTCAAAACCATTGGCAATATTGAATATGTCCATCTTTTAGACTTAGCTCCAACTAAGGATATTTTAGACAATTATAAAAAGAAAAAAATTGATTGGGAGACCTACGAAAGCAAGTTTACGGAACTCATTACCAAAAGAAAAATTGAAACTAAAGTCTCTCCCGAAGACTTACAGGGAGCGTGTTTATTATGCAGTGAAGCAAAACCCCATCACTGTCACAGACGTTTAGTTGCTGAATATTTCCAACAAACCCTAACCGATGTTGTAAAAATTCATCATTTGGAATAGAGGAAAGAGGAAAATTACTGAAATTATTGCTCATCAAAGACAAATAAACCACTATTCCTTATTCCCTGTTCCCTTTTTCACCAACAAACCACAAATAACCAACAACAAATGACTAAAATAGAGTTTATTTGTTTAGCCAAGTCTTATAAATATGGAGGACGGTGTATTGCAGGAATAAAAACCGATGGGTCGGGTTGGTTTAGACCTATTTCCGATGACCCAACCGGAACACTCCATGAAGAGCATTATTTAATTAATCCCTACCAAGAACCGCAATTATTTGATATTCTCAGAATTGAATGTACTCACCCCAGTCCTCAAACCCATCAACCGGAAAATTGGCAAATTAGTGATAAGCGGTGGAAATGGATAGGTCGCTCCACCGTTGAACAACTTAATAATCTCTTGACAAACGAAGTAAAAAATGGTAGAGAAAAGAGCTTATTATTTGGGAACAACTTAGACCGAATTCCTTGGACTCATTTACAAGAAAATCCTGTTCCCTCATCCCTCTGCTTTGTTAAACCCCAAGAGATTGAATGGCATTTACGGACAGTCAACGAGAAACGAAAATATAGAGTTAGTTTTAAATTAGGAGAAATAACCTATAATTTATCTGTAACTGACCCAGAATGGCTAGAAATTATTAATCAAATGCCCGATGGTTCATACCCTTCTGAAGATATTATTGAAGATTTACAACTAGAGAATTTTGATCCCGATAAATTTCTTTTTACGATTAGTTTAGGTGAACCCTTCCAACCCAGTCTAGGAGCAGAGGAATATTGTTATAAATTAGTCGCTGCGGTCATTAACGCAACTTACGTTAAAACACTATTAAAATAAATATAAAACTGTAAAAACGATTTTACACTTTGAAAAAAATCTAGATTTTTCTGGTTTGAACCTAAAACCTTAAATCGGTTTCTTATTTCTTGCTCTCTATACCCTAAATCCCCAACTATCATTTTAACATCACCAGTTCAGTAGCACCCAAAATGAGATAATCTAAATCAAAACCTTTACTCTAAGCTAAAATGAACTTTATCGACCCCAAAACCGACTTTGCCTTTAAACGCATTTTTGGGTCTCCCGATAGTCCGGAGATTTTACTCAGTTTTGTCAATGGACTCCTATACGAAGGAAACCCCATCGTAGAATCTCTCGAAATTCGTCCCCCCCTACACAATAGCACCGTTAACACAGATAGTCCCCTAGTTGCCAAAGCACAATTGAAAGAAGGAGAGACTTGTTTAATAGAAATGCAGTTTCTAAACCTCTTTCAATCGGGAAAATGGATCTTGTATAAAGCAGCCAAAAGTTATGCCTTACAAATCAACAAAGGCGAACGGAATCCACAAATTAAACCATTAATGACCATTAATTTAGCCGACTCCTTACTCTTTGGAGAAGAAAGTAATATTATTTCCCGCTTTGTTTTAAAAGAAGTGGATCAGTTATTTGATTATCCCTATAGTGACTTTGGCTTAGTCTTTGTCGAATTACCGAAATTTACGAAAACCATCAACGAACTCGAAACCCTCACGGATAAATGGCTATTCTTCTTTAAAAACCTTGCCCAACTAGAGTCCATTCCAGAAACTTTAGGCAATATCCCAGAAATCAGAAAAGCCTTTGAATTAGCAGATGAAAATACCCTCAATCGAGAAGAATTTGATCTTCTCCAACAACAATTATTTATCTTAGCCGAACAACGACGTTTTATGACATCCGGCCAAGAACAAGGACTCCGCCAAGGAATTGAACAAGGCCGAGAACAAGGCATACAAGAAGGTCTGCAACAGGGAATTAATCAAGGTCGAAGACAGGGATTAGAACAAGGTCGTCAACAGGGGTTACAAGCGGGACTGGAACAAGGCCGAGAACAAGGGATTCAGGAAGGCCGAGAGGAGGGAATTCAGTCCGGACAATTGGCTTTAATTTTGCGATTATTACGCCGACGTTTTGGGAAATTAGATAAAGCCAGTCACAACAAAATTCAACAATTAAATCGAGAACAATTAGAACAATTAGCTGAAGCGGCGTGGGATTTTATTACGGATTTAGAGTTAAAGGAATGGTTAGAGAAACAAGAATGAGATAGGGGATTCGGGGGAGATAGGGAGGATGGGGGAGATAGGGGAGATAGGGAAGATGGAGGAGATGGAGTTTTAAAATTGTTCTAGTTTAGGGCTTCTTTCTCCTTTAACAGGATAACTGCTCTAGCATTTTCAAATGAGGGGTAAAATCCTATGGGGTTTTACTCTAACACTAAAAAAAAACTGTATACCTGATTTTCTGTTCCCTGTTCCCTGTTCCGGAGTTCCCTTTGCCAAACAAGTCAGTTTACAACTCTGATGAAAACGCTATAGTTGTTTCATGGTCAGGTTGGTTTCTCAACCCGTTAAAAACGGGTTTAAACTCTTAGCCTTGGGGTTTAACCCAAGGCATATTATTACAACACTTACAACACTTGTACCCCGCGAATTTTCCAACTATCTTCCTCTTTCACCAAAGAATAGCGAACCGACAAAGTGCTGTCATAGGAATTCCCCGTATCGGGTTGCCCATTACTATAGGCCGTCGCCGTTTCCTGTACCGTCGCCTGAACCGTCGCTAAATTGGGATTATCCGGATTAATCTGGACAGACTCCACCGTCACATCATGACTATACTCTCGATAAGCGTTATTTTGCTCCACTTGACGGGCAATATTGCGCCATTCCGAAAGCAGGGGTTCAGTTAACACCGAATTAAGTGCGTCAATTTGATGATTTTCCCCCAATGCAGCGGCCTTCGCCGATAACCAAGAGGAGACTACTTTAGTGGCTAAACTCTCATCTAGGGTATCTGGAGTGGGTTCTGGGGTGGGTTCTGGGGTGGGAGAGGGTTCAGACACCGTTTCCGCAGGAGTGGCGGGGGTTTGTTCTTCGGCCACCTCCGTATTTCTACCACCAAAGACCCATTGAATGAAAAAGATCAGTAAAATAATCGCCGCAATACCGCCTAAGCCAATAAATAAATAACGGCCAAAACTATTATCCGGGGTATATCGTCGGGGACTGCGACGGGACTCTTGAGAGGGAGTGGGGGCAGTGTCTGGGGGGTGCTTTCTGGGGGCAACGTCCTCTCGGCCTCGCCGTTTGGGAGGACTGCTGGGGCGAGAGGAGGCCGCGGGCCGGGATTCTTTGGCCCCTGTTCCGGTTGAGGAACTGCTGCGACTCCTAGGGGCGGTTTTGCTGCTGGTGGCGGGGTTTAAGGACTGTTTTGCGGAGGGGGAGGAAACCGGGGCTAGATTCTCTTGGGGGCTGCCGTCAGCCCCTAGGGAGGCAACGGAGGGGTTGTTCTGTAACTGGGGGGTTGGGGTTGCCCCTTGGGAGTCCACCACCGACCATTCATTGGCCGCTTCGTCTTCTGCGGGGATTTGTTCTAAATAGGCTTGTACCCGTTCATCGGCAAAATAATCTTTAAGGGCTGCTTGTTCGCTGGATAAATTGCGGAAGTGGGGAAAGACTTCCGTTTGTAACCACCGTTCCCCGTATAAACAGAGGCCGGGGAGTAAATCTGGTGATCCTTGGGAATGTTCTCGAATAAAGGCTAAGGGTTCGTACTCTTGGCTTAATTCTAAGGCGCGACTGGCTTCTTCGGTTTGACCGAGGAGTAAGGCACAGACGGCTTGTTCTAAATGGACATCTTGCCGACGGGAGAGGCGACTTAATAGGTCTTTGGCCCGGGCAATTAAACCGGGTTGTCGTTCGGTAAAGCCCCGGGCCACCATGGCGTAAATGGCCAAATAGGTGCCGACGGCGGAGGGTCGCCGGGCTTCCCGTTCAAAGATTTCTTGTTGTTCTGAGGCGGAGAGATAACTGCGAATTTGTTGGATAAATTTCAAAAAGTCATCAATTCCTAATCCGGATTGGTCGTCGCCATTGCCGTCGATGCCGCCCCGTTCTTCAAACATTTCTTGTAGGAGTTGAATCCCTTTCCGTCGTTGGGGTTCTTGGGGGTCTTCTTGGGAGAGGAGTTCTAAGACGCGATAGGGACGCAGTTTATAGAGGTCGGCTTGAATTTCGCCGCGCAGGTTGGGGAATAAGCCTTCTTGGAGGAGGAGGTCTTGACCCATTTGGCCGTAGCGGGCGGCTTCTTCCGATTGGCCCTGTTGCCATTGATCCCGTCCGGCTTCTAAACAGGCGAGGGCGAGGGTGAGGACGATATCCGTTCGCACCAGGGGAACGGAGATGATTTGCTGTTGTTCTGGGGTGAGGGTTTCCCTAGGTTCTAGGAGGGGTCGCCCCAGTTGTAAGACGAGTTCGTATTCTCCGAGTTCGTGGAGGATGAGTAATGCGCCGACAAATTGTTCGTTGCTGATTTCCAGCCAAGGGGTGGTGGCGGGGTGGCCCGTTCCGAGGTTGGACGATCGCTCCGTGGCTTCGGATTCTAAGTCGTAGGTTTTGGCCAGAAAACTGGCATCATAGGTGGACCGTCGTTCTGGATCGCAGAGAACGGCATAGGCTTCATCGAGCAGTTGTTTACGGGCATTTATCGTGTTGTCACTATATTCCCGCCGAGGCAGTTGTAAGGCGCGATCGTGATACGCCTGACTAAGTTGTTGTTCGGTTGCCTGGATAGGTACACCTAAAATTCGGTAGTAGTCGAGCGGAATTCGCACAGTTTGCTTCCCCAGAACACAGCGAGTCTAATTTATCTATATTATTATTCGAGTTTCCATCCTGTACCAATGGATTGCAATATCTTCTTGACCTAGGACTTTCGCTCAGTTGCCCAAAGCTCGTATAATGACATATCGCTTTGGCATTGCTGCAAAAATAAGACATGGTTGCACAAAACACAACAGAAAATCAATCGCTTCCGGAATTTGGAGAACGCTCCCTTCCTCATGTAGATACGAGTTCGATGCAGTTATCAAAAGAGGAAGGTTTGATGCTGTATGAGGATATGGTACTGGGACGACTGTTTGAAGACAAGTGCGCGGAAATGTACTATCGGGGCAAAATGTTTGGGTTTGTCCATTTGTACAACGGACAAGAGGCTGTCTCCACTGGGGTGATTAAGGCCATGCGTCCCGATGAGGATTTTGTGTCGAGTACCTATCGGGATCACGTTCATGCCTTGAGTAGTGGGGTGCCGGCCCGGGAAGTGATGGCGGAGTTGTTTGGTAAGGAAACCGGGTGCAGTAAGGGCCGCGGGGGGTCGATGCATATGTTTTCGGCTCAACATCATTTATTAGGGGGATATGCTTTTGTGGCGGAGGGGATTCCTGTGGCCACGGGGGCTGCGTTTCAAAGTAAGTACCGCCGGGAAGCCCTGGGGGATGAACGGGCGGATCAGGTGACGGCTTGCTTTTTTGGGGATGGGGCGAGTAATAATGGCCAGTTTTTTGAATGTTTGAATATGGCGGCCTTGTGGAAGTTGCCGATTTTGTATGTGGTGGAGAATAATAAGTGGGCGATTGGGATGGCTCACGATCGCGCTACCTCTCAACCGGAAATTTACAAGAAGGCCAGTGTCTTCGGGATGACTGGGGTGGAAGTCGATGGCATGGATGTTTTGGCCGTGCGTAAGGTGGCCCAAGAGGCCATTGAACGGGCCCGGGCCGGAGAAGGTCCCACGCTCATTGAGGCGTTAACCTACCGTTTCCGCGGCCATTCTCTGGCTGATCCCGATGAATTGCGGGCAGAGGAGGAAAAAGAGTTTTGGCTCTCCCGTGATCCCCTTACTCGCTTTGCTCGCACACTCCAAGAGAGAAATCTCGCAACTCCAGAGGAGTTAAAGGAGATTGACAACAAAATTCAAGGGGTGATTGATGATGCCATGACGTTCGCGGAGGAAAGTCCCGAACCTGATCCCCAAGAGTTACATCGTTATATCTTTGCGGAAGATTAAGGGGTAAAGTCCTTTCAATTATATGATCCCCTCAATTATATGATCCCCCGTTGATCCCAGTTTTTGCTTAAACTCGGTTGAACGGGGGTTTTGTGGGCCGCTGGGCTGGGTTAGGACTCACACCCCCAATAAATTTTGTGCCAGCGTCCCGCTTGGGATCACTGGCACAGAGGTTAATAAAGGAGCTATTTATGTTTAGGGTCTTTATATCGGCTGACCCCATTTGAACATTCTTTGAATATAATCGCAGGGATCAAGGAAAAGTTAGGAAATCATAATATTTTCTTTATTTTTCTGTATTTTCTTGAGGATATAAAAAGTAATGTAAATTCTCTTAACACAAGTTAATACAATAGAGGAGAGTAGGCTCACCCTCTCATGGAACTGATCCCGGATCATCTCCTAGGGAATGGAGCGCAGGAGGACGATGATTTCTCCCCCATCTTCCCCATCTCCCCCATCTTCCCCATCTCCCCCATCTTCCCCATCTCCCCCATCTTC